>JBOHEE010000110.1:0-1700 GCA_050700895.1 Nitriliruptorales bacterium
CTGCGCCGTCGCCGTGACGACTGGATCGCCGCCGGCGTGTTCGACGCCCTGGCCGACGAGGCGATCGCCGGCTACGACCGCATCCGCGGGCTGGACCTGTCCGAGGTGTCGGTCGACGGGTCACTGCGCAAGGCCCCTTGCGGCGGGGACGGCACCGGCCCCAACCCCACCGACCGGGGCAAGTCCGGCTGGTCCGGCCGCGAGGCGGCTCCGGCGAAGGTGAGGAGCTCGACCGCGCCGGTCGTGTCGTAGACCTCGACCTGGAGGGCGCCCGCGGTCTGGGTGATCTCGACGACGTGGCCGGTCGAGGTCAGGTCCCACGTGAAGGCCCCGGACCCGAGCTGCGTCTCGGACCAGGTCCCGCACGTCGTCGCCTCGAACAGGAGCTGTCCGGTCACGGTCTCGTGCCCGACCACGACGGGGCGGAGGTCGAAGACGCTGTTGCCGGCGTCGCCGCACACGTCGTTGTAGACGTCGACCGTCTCGGCGGATCGCTCGATACCTGAGGGCCTGCCCTGCTGAGACGGCGAGGCCGCCGCGGTCACCGGGACGGCGGCGGAACCGAGAACTACCGCGGCGAACGCCGCCAGTGCGCGCACCCGCACGCGACCCCTTCGAGTGAAACCCCGCGGGAAGGTACCCGAGCCTGTTCCGGACGCACCCGGGATGTGCGCCTCTGTCTGAAGACAGGTCGCCGGACGTCGCTGGCGACCCACGGGCCGACCATCTCACCCGGATCGTCCGCCACGTTCGTCCACAGGCTGGAAGCTCGTGGGGGCCTACGCGTCACACCTCCCTCGTACGGTCGTCGCCGTTGCCGGGCGCCCACAGAGGGGAGATGATGGGGATGGAGCCGGGAGCGCTCTCGCGGTGGCGGGCCCACCTCGAGGAGGTGATGGGCGTGGACGACGCGGCGGCGATCGTCGACCCCTTCTACACCGTGGACTGGGCGAACCTCGCCACCAAGGACGACCTCGAACGCTTCGCCACCAAGGACGACCTCGAACGCTTCGCCACGAAGGAGGACCTCCGGCGGCTCGAGGAGGAGCTCCGGCGTGACCTCGCCTCGAAGGCGGACGTCGAGGCGATGGGCGAGCTGCTGACCGAGCGGCTCACGACGCGCTTCCGCCGTGAGCTTCTCGTCCACTCCACCGGTCAGTTCTTCGCGCTGGTCCTGGCGATCGCGGCCCTCGTCTCGCTGGGCTGAGGACGGAACGCGGAGCCGCCGGGGCTCACGCCTCGGTACGCTCGTAGATCCGCAGCTCCCAGTACCGGTGGTGCCGGACCGCCGTCGGGCGGAAGCCGGCGCCTCGGATCGCGGCGTCGAGTGCGCGGACATCGTGGACGTACGCGCGGAAGCGACGGCCACGAACGAGGTGCCAGAGGTTCTCGACGCGCAAGAGGGTCCGTGACACGAGCCCGCGCATCCCGGTGGAGGCCGGCAACACGATCGCGTAGGCGTGGCCGGTGGCGCTGACGCTGTTCCTGAACAGCGTCGTCGGGTCGAAGTAGCAGCAGTAGACCTTGTTGAGGACGACGAGGTCCGCCGGCGGGAGCGCCGCCCCGGCGGCGTCGGCGACACGGAAGGTCGTCCGGTCGGCGAACCCATGGTCGCCGCTGAGGCGGCGGGCCGCGGCGATCGCCTGCGGGGAGAGGTCGAGGCCGGTGACGTGGTCGACGCCCTGCCCGAGGAGCTGGAC
>JBOHEE010000111.1:0-1809 GCA_050700895.1 Nitriliruptorales bacterium
TCGCGACGCTATTCACGTGTCAGCATCTCATGCCGGCTGACGCCGGCGCCCCTGGGGATGAGAACCGCTCGCGCCCACAACATCTTGTGGTCGCGACGCCATTCACGGCTCAGATCGGCGGCCAGGGGTAGGGGCGGGGGCCGGTCGGGGGCGGGAGGCGGTCGAGCTGCGCGACGGCCTCGGCGCGGGCGGCGGTGGCGGTGACCTCCTCCTCCACCAGGAGGTCGGCGAGCGCCGCCCGGTCGGGGTCGTCGGGGCGTGCGAGTCGCGCGGCGAGGTCCGCGACAGCCGAGCGGACGTCGTCGGCGATCGGCTCACCCGCGAAGTCCCACGCGACCGTGCGCAGCTTCGGCTCGGCGTGGAAGCAGACCCCGTGGTCGACGAGCCGGACCCGGCCGTCGCCGTCGAACAGGACGTGACCGCCCTTGCGGTCGGCGTTGTTGAGCACGAGGTCGAGGACGACCATGCGGCGGAGCTGGTCGAGGACCGCCGGGGCGCTGTCCTCGAGCAGGGCGAAGTAGTGCCGCCCCGGGTCGTGCTCGACGTGGAGCTGGATGCTCCCGGTACCGAACGGGGCGTCGTCGCGCAGCACCGTCGGCGGCACCATGTCCCACCCGAGCGCGCGGTCCAGGACGTAGGCGGCGACCTCCCGCCGATGGAGGGTCCCGTCGGGGAAGTCCCACAGCGGCGCCTCCCCGCGGCGGGGCTTGTACACGGCGAGGGTCTCCGTGTCCCCGCGGCGGGGCTTGTACACGGCGAGCGTCTCCGTGTCGCCGAGGCGGCAGAGCAGGGTCGCGTTCGAGGCGGCGGTGAAGCGACCGAGCGGCTCGAGCGGCGCGCTGGCGAGGAGATCGAGGATCCCGCTCTCCGTGCGGACGTCCGGCCCTCCCGGGGGCGGCTCGCCCACGTGGGGTTCGTTCGTGGGTCGCTCGTCCGCGGGTGAGGTGTTCACGTGTGGCGGGCGTCGCCGTTGCTGCGCGGGCAGACGTGCGGCTCCCCCTCGTCGAGCGGGAGACCGCAGAAACGGCACGTCGGCCGCCCCTGCGCCACCGCCCACGCCGCGTGGGCGGCGAGGGTCGCGGCCTCCTCCTCGCTCAGCCAGATGCGCGCCTCGTCGGGCTCGCGTTCCTCGTCCGGCGGCACGAACTCGGTCACCTCGATGAGGAAGCGCCCGAGGGCCGGTTCGATGCCGACGGCGATCGCGCCCCCGCGCCAGCGGGCGACCACCGGCTCGCGCAAACGCATGGTCTCGACGTCCCAGACCGAGGGCGGCACCGAGCCCACCCGGCCGAGCAGCTCCGTCAGCAGCTCCGCGAGACCGGCGACCTGCCCCTTCTCGACCAGGATGTTCACGACCTCGGCGTTCTCGATGGCCTGGATGAAGAAGCTCCGGTCGCCGGGTTCGCCGACGAAGTCCGCGGTGACGTGATCCGGCGTGGGGAGCTCGACGCTCATCCGCCCGCCCCCAGATGGCCCGTGTCGTTGAACAGCAGGAGGAAGGGGGTCCCCTGCTGCGGCAGGGCGAGCGCGGACAGCGAGGCGGGCGAGACCCAGAGGCGCTGGAAGAGGTCGATGTGGAGCCCGAGGTAGGCGGCGACGACGAGCTTGATGACGTCGGCGTGGCTCACGACCGCCACGGTGTCCTCCTCGTCGTGCCGTCGCACGACCGACTCGATCGCGCCCAGCGCGCGCTCGTGCACCTCCGGGAACGACTCACCGCCGGGGAAGGCGACACGGCCGGGGGTCGCCTGGATCGCCGTGAAGAGCTCCGACTCCCGCAGCTCCTCGAGCGGCCGGTCGGTCCAGTCC
>JBOHEE010000112.1:0-2126 GCA_050700895.1 Nitriliruptorales bacterium
CCTCCCGGTCGTGCATACTCGCTGCGATGGTGAAGGCAGAGGTCGAGGGGCTCGCGCGGGCGCTGCGCGCCGCGACCGGGGGCGAGGTGCGGTTCGACAACGGCAGCCGCCACCTCTACGCGACCGACGCGTCGAACTTCCGCCAGGTCCCGACCGGGGTGGTCATCCCGCGGACGGTCGACGACCTCGTCGCGGTCCACGAGGTCTGCCGCGAGTTCGGTGCGCCGATCACGAACCGGGGCGGTGGCACCAGCCTCGCGGGTCAGGCCTGCAACGCGGCGGTCGTCGTCGACTCGTCGAAGTACCTGCGCCGCATCGTCGACGTCGACCCCGACGAGCGGCGCGCCGTCACTGAACCTGGGGTCGTCCTCGACGAGCTGCGGCAGCGGACCGAGCGGGACCACGCTCTCACCTGGGGTCCCGACCCGTCGACGCACAACCGCTGCACGATGGGCGGCTCCGTCGGCAACAACGCCTGCGGCGTCCACGCCTACGCCTACGGGAGGGCCGACGAGAACGTCGATGCGCTCGAGGTCCTGACCTACGGCGGCGAACGCCTGTGGGTCGGTCCGACCTCGGAGGACGAGCTCGCGGGGATCATCGCAGGCGGCGGCCGGCGAGGCGAGATCTACCGGGGGCTCCGCGATCTCCGCGACCGCTACGCCGACCTGATCCGGACACGGTTCCCGGACATCCCACGCCGGGTGTCGGGCTACAACCTCACCGAGCTCCTGCCCGAGAACGGCTTCCACGTCGCCCGTGCCCTCGTCGGGACGGAGGGGACCTGCGTCACCTACCTGCACGTCGGGGCGAGGCTCAACCCCCTTCACGAGCACCTCGTGCTCGCCGTCGCCGGGTACCCCGACATCTACGCCGCCGCCGACCACGTGCCGCTCATCAACGCGTGGGGGAGGGCCACGAAGGCGTCGGCACTCGAGGCGCTCGACGGCCACCTCCTCGACAACATCAAGGCGAAGCACCTCCGCCCAGGCGAGCTGCCAGACCTTCCCGAGGGGGACGCGTGGCTGCTCGTCGAGCTGCACGGCGAGTCGGCGGAGGAGGCGCGGCGCCGCGCCGACGAGCTCCGCGCGCTCCTCCTCGACCAGGAGGTGGCGCCCGACGTCGCGGTGTACGGCGACCGGGCGCAGCAGCAGGTCGTCTGGGGCGCGCGCAAGGCCGGGCTCGGGGTGACCGCGCGCATCGGGAACGTGGACCACTGGCCCGGGTGGGAGGACTCGGCGGTCGCACCCGACGACGTCCCCGCCTACCTCCGCGACCTCGGCGCGCTCTTCGAGCGGCACGGCTACGACGTCGCCGTCTACGGCCACCTCGGCGACGGCTGCATCCACTGCCGCATCCCCTTCGACCTCGCCTCCGAGCCTGGCCGCGAGCGCTACCGCGCCTTCCTCGACGAGGCCGCGGACCTCTGTCACGCCTACGGCGGGTCGTTCTCGGGGGAGCACGGCGACGGCCAGCAGCGCGGACCGCTGCTCGTGAAGATGTTCGGTTCCGAGCTCGTCCAGGCGTTCCGCGAGTTCAAGGCGATCTGGGATCCCGCCGCCGCGATGAACCCGGGGAAGCTCGTCGACGCCGCCCCCGTCGACGCGAACCTCAGGCTCGGCGCCGGTCACCGTCCCCGCGACCCGGAGGTGCGGTTCGCCTACGAGGAGGACGGTGGCAGCTTCGCCCGCGCGACGCTCCGCTGCGTCGGTCTCGGGAAGTGCCGCCGCGCCGACGGCGCAGGGACCATGTGCCCGTCGTACTTCGTGACCCAGGAGGAGATGCACTCCACCCGCGGTCGCGCGCGCCTCCTCTACGAGATGCTCCGGCCGGATGCGGAGCTCGACGGGTGGCGCGACGAGCACGTGAAGGAGGCGCTCGAGCTCTGCCTGTCGTGCAAGGGATGCACGGTCGACTGCCCGGTCGGGGTCGACATGCCCACCTACAAGGCGGAGTTCCTCCACCACCACTACGAGGGCCGCCGCCATCCGCGCGTCCACTACGCGCTCGGCCGCATCGACGTGTGGTCGCGGCTCGCCCAGCACGCGCCCCGCCTCGCGAACGCCGCCCTGGCCGCTCCCGGCCTCGGGCAGCTGCTCAAGCGCGCCGCGGGCGTCGCGCCCGAC
>JBOHEE010000113.1:0-2043 GCA_050700895.1 Nitriliruptorales bacterium
TCCCGTGACCGCGGCCGCCTCCGCGGCCACGGGGGAGACGGGCACCCGCTCGACCGCCGGCGGACCGGACCACGGGGCCCACGCGAGGACCGCAGCCGCGACGGCGGCCGCCGTGGCCACGCGCCAACCGAGCAGGTGCCTCCGGAGGCGGGAGCGCTCGTGGGTCTCCTCGGCGAGGAGCCCGGGGAGCAGGTCGAGTCGGCGCGCGAGGGCGCCGCTGGCCGCCTCCTCTTCGCTGAGCCGGCCGAGAAGGTGGGGGAGGGGGGAGAAGCGGGAGACCTCGTCACGGCACTCGGCGCAGGTGTGGAGGTGCTCCTCGACCGCATGCCGGTCGGCCGGGTCGAGCGCGCCGAGCACGTACGCGGCGAGCGATTCGCGCAGTTCGCGATGGTCGTTCATGAGACCACTCCCATCTCCTCCAGCTGGAGGCGCAGGGCACGGAGGCCGTAGAAGAGGCGGGACTTCACGGTTCCTTCGGGGATGTCGAGCCGTCTGGCCGCTTCGGCGATGGTCCGCTGACGGAAGTAGCACTCGAGGATCGCGTCGCGGTGCTCGTTGCTGAGCCGCTTCAGGGCATCGGCCACCTGCCATGCCTCGATCGTGCGGTCGAAGTCGCGGCCGTCGTCGGGGAGCTCGAGGTCCTCGGGTGCGGTGGCGGTCTCCGGCCGCACCGCACGCCGTCGCCGGTCGTCGATCACGAGGTTGCGGGCGATGGTGTAGAGCCAGGTCGACACCGAGCCCCGCGTCGGGTCGTAGCGGTGGGCGTTCTTCCACGCGCGCACGAGCGTGTCCTGGACGACCTCCTCGGCCGCCTGCGGATCGCCGAGCGATCGCAGGGCGAAGACGAACAGCGGCCCCGCGTAGGTGTCGTGGAGCGCGCGCAGCGAGGTGACGTCCTCGACCAGATCCGTCCTCGCCTCCGATGGTCGTGGGTCGGCACCCGCGGTCGCATCGCGGACCGCGAGGTCGTCAGAGGGGTACGCACACGGAGGCGACGAGGTTCACCGGGCGTAGCCGTCCGACGACCGCCCGGAACCTACCGCCCTTCCCCTCTCAGCGATCGTGAAGAGTGCAGGCAACATTTCGCCCGAAGGCTTCACGATCCCGCGCGCGTGCGGCCCGCCGGACGCCGGCTGCGTCCGAGGTTGGTGGCTCTCGCAACGCATCCGTGACAAGAGCCACCAACCTCCGTGAGTTCCAGACCACCAACCTCGCCCACCGCCCTGGCTCGCGCTGGCTATCCGTAACTGGAGAGAGAGGAGTCAACGGCGGGGGGCGTGGTGACACCAACGATGCCCCACGGCCGCGGAGCACCCGCGACCGAAGAGGAGTCGTCAACGGCGGGGGGCGTGGTGACACCAACGATGCCCAGCCCCCGCCGGCATCCTGGGCCTCGGGCCCCGGGCAGGCCGAGGGCGGGTTTCAGCCGGTGAGGACGGCGCGAGACTCGAGGACGCGGTAGGCGTGGGTGGCGCTGCGCGTCACGGTTCCCAGGTCGCCGGTGCCGGACAGACCACCGACGCTCCACGTGTAGGAGCCGCGCCACACGGTCTCGGTGACGACGTCGTAGAGGCCCTTGGTCTCGTACATGTGGGTTGCGGCCGGGGCGTCGTGCGTGCCAGCCGAGGTGCTGCGGTAGACGGCCCCGTCGCCCATGTCCCAGACGAACTCTTCGATCCAGGCCTGCGCGGTGATCGTGAACGGTCCAGCGGTGGCCGTCACGGACAGGCCGGGTCGGGCTGGGGTCGACGGGTCGTTGTCGTGATCGTTCGGCTCGAGCGACCCCGCCCGGTCGTCGTCGTACCACAGGTAGGTGTCCATCCCGGTAAGCCCGTCGGGTGACGGGTCGACCGCGAGGCCCGGGAGTGGGAGGAGTTTGGACACCGACTCCTGGATGTCGGTGGGATCCGGGGGCGGCAGGGGGTCCCCGCCGTTGTCGTCGAGGAACGACGGGATGTCCACGCACTCCAGCGCCTCGAACAGATACCTGCGCTCTCCGGTAGTGGGGTCGACCTCCGTGTAGCGGACCGTCCCCAACACCCG
>JBOHEE010000114.1:0-3552 GCA_050700895.1 Nitriliruptorales bacterium
GAGGTGCGCAGCCCGCCCGCGTGGAGGACGGTCAGCCAGTGCTCGCCGGCGACGAGCCCGGCGAACGTCACCCTGCCGTCCCCCGCGGCGACGACCTGCTCACCGGGGAGGGCGAGAAGGTCGACCCCGCGATGACCGGGTCCCCAGGGCGCCGACGCCGCCTCGAAGGCTTCGACGACGCGACCCGGGACGGGAGCGACGTAGGCGGCTGCAGGCTGGACACCGACCGCGGCCAGGACCGCGGCGGTGAGCACGACAGCCGGAAGCCTGCGGGGCGCGGCGCGGAGAGCGGCGGCGACGGACATGATGGCCGACGCTAGTTCCGGGGGGTCTCGCGCGGGCCACGAGCCGACGGTGGCCTGTGGATGGTGGCGGACTCAGCCGGAGATGCGCTCGAACATCTTCGAGCGCAGGCTCAGCACGGCCTTCGTGTGGATCTGACAGACGCGCGACTCGGTGACGCCGAGGATCTCGCCGACCTGGGCGAGCGTGAGCCCCTCGAAGTAGTAGAGGGCGATGACCTGCTGCTCCCGGTCGGTGAGGCGGTCGACGGCCTCGATGAGGACCGAGCGCAGGGCGATCTCGTCGACGTTCTCCTCCGGCGTGACGGTGTCGGTGTCCTCGATCGTGTCGATCAGCGAGATCGTGTCCCCGCCCACGCTCAGGGCGTCGTCGAGCGCGGCCACGGACGTGAAGGAGATCTCCTCGAGGGTCTGGTGCAGGTCGGCGAGGCTCACGTCGAGCTCGTCGGCGAGCTCCTCGTCGGTCGGGGTCCGCTTCAGCCGGCCTTCGAGCTGCTGCATCGCCTTCGCGACGTTGCGCGCCTTCGTCCGCACGGAGCGGGGGACCCAGTCGATGGAGCGCAGCTCGTCGATGATCGCGCCCTTGATGCGGGTGATCGCGTAGGTCTCGAACTTGACCCCTTTGTCGAGGTCGAAGCGCTGGATGGCGTCGATCAGCCCGAACATCCCGTACGAGACGAGGTCACCGTGCTCGATGTTGTTGGGCAGCCCGACCCCGACGCGACCGGCGACGTACTTCACGAGCGGCGCGTAGTGGAGGATCAGCTCTTCCCGGGCAGGGTCGGACCCGGTGTCGCGGTAGGCATTCCACAGCCCATGGGCATCCGGCTCCACGCGTCCTCCAGGTCGGCTCGACGACCGGACACCGGCCGGCGGCATCCTAACTAACCGTCCACCTGTCCCGAACGGTCCCCTTCCCGGGGGGCTGCGTTCCGCGCGGCCGCGGGAGACCTGTCCTGCTGCGCTCCACTGCTTGAGCCCCCCGACCCCCCCTGTCGCGCTCTGCCGGCGTGGGGGTGCGCGGTCGCGTACACCTCACGCAGATGGGCACGGCTGAGGTGGGTGTAGCGCTGGGTCGTGGCGAGGGACTCGTGACCGAGCAGCTCCTGGACGACCCTGAGGTCGGCGCCGCCCTCGAGCAGATGGGTCGCATAGCTGTGCCGCAGCGTGTGCGGTGTCACACGTCCGAGGTCCGCGGCGGCGGCCGCGGCGTAGACGGCGGCGCGTGCGCGGCGCAGCCCGAGGCGGTTTCCACGCGTGTCGAGGAAGACCGCGGGGAGGACCGGACCGGTCGTGCGAGCGGCGAGCAACTCCGGGCGTCCCGACCGGAGGTAGTCGCTGAGCGCGTCGACCGCAGGCTCGCCGAGCGGCACGATCCGCTCCTTGAGCCCCTTGCCGAGGAAGCGCACCTGACCGTTGCGCAGGTCGACGCGGTCGAGGTCGAGCCCGCAGGCCTCGGCTATGCGGGCCCCCGCCCCGTAGAGGAGCTCGAGCAGCGCCCGGTCGCGGAGACCGGTGGCTGTCGTGAGGTCAGGGGTCCCGAGAAGGGCCTCGACCTGGTCGACCCGAAGGACCCGGGGCAGCGACCGTCCCTGCTTCGGCGTGCCCAGGAACCGGGCGGGGTCGCGCTCGATCTCACCGCGTCGGCGGAGGAACCGGAAGAAGGACCGGGTCACGCTGGCCTTGCGCGCGAGGGACGCGCGGGCGTAGCCCTGGTCCGACAGATGCCCGAGATACCGTCGAAGACTGAGCTGGACGACCTCGCCGGGATGCTCCATGCCGAGGTCGGCGCACCACGCCGCAAGCTGTGCGGCATCCCGCCGGTAGGCGACCACTGTTCCCGGACTGCGGCCACGCTCGGCGTCGAGATGACGGACGAAGGCGGCGAGGGCGGCCCGCCATGGCGCGGGCAGCCCCTCCGTCTCGTCTCCACCCGCCATCGACCCACCCGACGTCGCATCCCGCATGGTCAGGCTCACCATGTCTGTGGCCTGTGTCAAGGACTGTGAGCTCCCGAGGCCCCACGAGGCCGACGAGCGTAGCCACAGGCAGTCAGGGTTGACCGGCCCGCAGCACTACGCTCCGGATGCCGCAGGAGGAGGACGTGGGACTGATCAAGTGGCCACTCCGCGACGAGGAGCGCTCGCGACGACGGGTGGAGACCTTCTCGTACCGCGGCCACCAGCTCGCCTTCGAGGTTCACGGCGAGGGACCACGCGTCCTCGTCTATACCCATGGTCTCCTGCTGGACTCCGGGATGAACCGGGCGCTCGCACAGGCCCTGGCGGCACACGGCCACCGGGTGGTGCTCCTCGACCTCCTCGGGCACGGCGCCAGCGACCGGCCGCGCCATGCGACCGAGCACCGGATGGACAGCTATGCGGACCAGGTGATCGCGCTGCTCGATCACCTCGAGGTGGACCAGGCCGTCGTCGGCGGCGTGTCCCTCGGAGCGAACGTCGGCCTCCACGCTGCGGTGCTGGCCCCCGAACGGGTCCGGGCACTCCTCGTCGAGATGCCGGTCCTCGAGTGGGCGACGCCGGCGGCCGGGCTCGTCGTCATCCCCATGCTGCTCGTCGTGCGCTTCCTCCGGCCGCTCGCGGCGCTCGCCGCGGCCGGCGCCCAGCGCCTCCCGCGGACCGGATTCGGCCCGATCGACAGCTTCCTCGACTCGGCATCCATGGATCCGCGCGAGATGGCCGCAGTGCTGCATGGCCTGCTGGTCGGTCCTTCGGCGCCGACCCTGGAGCAGCGGCGGGCGATCACGGCGCCTGCGCTCATCATCGGCCACGAGCACGACTACATCCATCCCTTCAGCGACGCGTCGAACCTCGAGGAGCAGCTGCCGAACGGACGCCTCGTCCACGCACGCTCGGTCTTCGAGCTCCGGACACGGCCCACGCACCTGACCGGGGAGATCGCGGACTTCCTGAACGAGGCCTGGCGGCCGCAGGCGACGTCCCCGGACACGGAGGAGCTGCCGGCCGAGGCGTGACCGGCCCGGACGGGCCATACCGCTCCGATCACGGTCCTCGCGCGCTCTCCTTCTTCTCTTTCACCGCGCCGGTGCCCGCCTGAGCCGAACGCCTTCGGGCGATTCCGCGAGCTCCCCCGCCACCCGCGCCCGGGTCACCGCGGCGAGGAGGCGCCCCGCCGGGATGTCCGTCGCACGGGCGAGCTCGTCGATCCGTACCGGCCGCGGCCATGCGTCCGCGAGCACGGCAAGGACCGGATCCGGCAGGCCTGACAC
>JBOHEE010000115.1:0-5187 GCA_050700895.1 Nitriliruptorales bacterium
CTGCCACCCCGCGCAGACCGTCGTCTCGACCGACGTCGACCCGGCCGTCCTCGCCGGCATCGCCTGGGCGGTGACGGCCAGCAGCGCCGATCGGTCCTGGGCGCACGACCTCGTGCGCCAGGCCGGCGGCCACCCCCACGACGTCCCGGAGAGCCGCCGGGTCCTCTACCACGCAGCACTCACCGTGGCGTCGAACGCGGTCGGCGCGGCCGTCGCGACGGCACGCCAGCTCCTGCTCAGCGCCGGGATCGGCGAACCAGGCGCGTTCCTCGCGCCGCTCGTCGACGCGAGCGTCGAGAACGCGACCGCCTCCGGCGCGGCGGCGATCACAGGACCCGTCCGCCGCGGCGACGCCGGCACGATCCGGCGCCACCTCGACGCCCTCGACGCCGACGTGCCACAGCTCGCGGCGGCCTACCGCCACCTCGCACGGGCGATCCTCGCCGAGGTCCGGATCGAGCTCTCCGGCGAGCAGGCGGCGGCCCTCGAGTCCACACTCGCCGGGCCGGAGGCAGGCTCTTGATGGAACGGGCGACGACCGTCTCGGAGCTGCGTCGGGCCGTCGCCGCGGCGCGCGGGCAGGGTCTGACGATCGGACTCGTCCCCACCCTCGGCGCCCTCCACGAGGGCCACCTCGCGAACGTCCGCACCGTCGTGGACGACATCGGCGACGACGGCTTCCTCGTCGTCTCCGTCTTCGTGAACCCGCTCCAGTTCGGCCCCGGGGAGGACTGCGAGGCCTATCCCCGCGACCTGGACGGCGACGCGGAGATCCTCGAGTCACTCGGACCGTCCACGCCCGACCTCCTGTACGCCCCCACGGTCGCGGAGATGTATCCCGGCTGGCCGGGGGACGCCGGCGACGACTTCACCGCGACGAGCGTGCACGTCGAGTCGCTCACCGAGCGGCTCTGCGGAGCGTCGCGGCCGGGCCACTTCGACGGGGTGGCGACCGTCGTCACCAAGCTCCTCGACCAGGTGCGGCCCGACGTCGCCGCATTCGGCCGCAAGGACTTCCAGCAGCTCCAGGTCGTCCGCCGCCTCGTCACCGACCTCGACCTCGACCTGCGCATCCTCGCGACGCCCACCGTCCGCGAGGCCGGCGGCCTCGCGATGAGCAGCCGCAACGCCTACCTGTCCGAGGAGGAACGCACCGCCGCGCGCTGTGTCCCCCGGGCCCTCTCCGACGCTGTGCGGGCCGCGATGAAGGCGAGAGCCGCCGGGGAGCGACCCGACCCGAACGTGCTCCGGGATGTGGCGCTCGCTACGATCAGCGCCGAACCGCGGGCACGCATCGACTACGTCGACGTCGTCGACCCGGTGACGCTGCAGCCCCCTGACCAGAGTCCTGACCAGCCCCCTGACCAGAGCGGCCACGACGACGGCGGGGAGGCCCGGCAGCTGCTCGTCGCGGTCGCGGTCCAGGTCGGACCCTCGCGGTTGATCGACAACGTCGTCGTGGGCGACGAGGACGACGAGCAGCGCCTCCTCGACGCCACGACGGGATGACCGGTTGGAACCGGCGTCGGTGCCCGGCCCTGGGCCCGGCAACGGAACGACACGGGAGTGACCATGCGCCGCATCATGATGAAGTCGAAGATCCACCGTGCGACCGTGACCGAGGCGAACCTCGACTACGTCGGCTCGATCACGATCGATCCCGACCTGATGGAGGTCGCTGACCTCCTCCCCAACGAGAAGGTCCAGGTCGTCGACATCGACAACGGCGCCCGCCTGGACACCTACGTGATCCCCGGCGAAGCGGGCTCTGGCGCGATCGGCCTCAACGGGGCCGCTGCCCGCCTCGTCCACCCGGGGGACGCGGTGATCATCATCAGCTACGCCGGGATGGAGGACCGGGAGGCGCGCGACCACGAGCCGACGGTGGTCTTCGTGGACGCGTCGAACCGGCCGGTGCGAACCGGCCCGGAGATCGCCGGTGCCGTTGCCTGAGCGTCTCCGCGATCCCGAGGCCGCCCTCGCTGACCTCGTCGGGCGTGCGCTCGCCGAGGACCTTGGGACCGGCGGCGACGTGACGAGCGCGGCCTGCGTTCCTGAGCACGTCCAGGGGACGGGCGAGGTCCGCGCCCGCGCGGACGGGGTGCTCGCCGGGGTCGGGGCGCTCGCGGAGACCTTCGCCCAGGTCGATCCCGCCGTGGAGGTCGGGGCGACGCGATCCGACGGCGACCGGCTCGCGCCCGGCGACGTCGTCGCCGTCGTCCGCGGCCCGTTGCGGTCGGTCCTGACCGGCGAGCGCGTCGCGCTCAACCTGCTGGGCCACCTCTCCGGGGTCGCCACCGCCACCCGCGACTTCGTCGACGCGGTCGCTGGCACGGGCTGCGCCGTCCGTGACACGAGGAAGACGCTCGCGGGTCTGCGGGTGCTCGAGAAGGCCGCGGTCGTCGCGGGCGGTGGGGAGAACCACCGCATCGGGCTCGACGACCAGCTCCTCGTGAAGGACAACCACATCGTCGCCGCGGGCGGCATCACGGCCGCGGTGTCGGCGGCGCTCGCGGCCGCGGAGGGACGGCCGGTGCAGGTCGAGGTGACCTCCGAGGAGGAGCTCGAGGACGCCCTCGCGGCGGGGGCGACCGACGTGCTGTTCGACAACTTCGCCCCCGAGGAGCTGCGCTCGCTCGTGGCGCGGGTCGGCGGCCGCGCGGCGACCGAGGCGTCGGGGCGGATCTCGCTGGAGACGGCACGCGCCTACGCCGAGGCCGGCGTCGACCGCATCGCGGTCGGCGGGGTCACCCACTCGGCCGCCTGGCTCGACGTCGCCCTCGACATCGTCGGGACGACGTCCGACGGGAGCGGCTGACGTGCTCCTCGCTGTCGACATCGGCAACTCGCAGACGGTCCTCGGCGTCTTCGAGCGCGACGAGCTCGTCGAGCACTGGCGCATCTCCACCGACGCGGTCCGCACCGCCGACGAGGTCGCGCTCGTCTTCCAGGGCCTGCTCGCGTTCGCCGACCTCTCCTTCACCCGCAACGTGCACGGCATCGTCGTGTCCAGCGTCGTCCCGATGGTGACCGAGATCCTCCGGGAGATGATCGAGCGCTACTTCCTCTTCGACCCGGTGTTGGTCGCGCCCGGCATACGGACGGGCATCAACCTGCGTTACGAGAACCCGCGGGAGATCGGTCCCGACCGGATCGCGAACGCGGTGGCGGTGGGCGAGCTCCACGGTGCGCCGGGGATCGTCGTCGACTTCGGGACGTCGACGAACTTCGACATCGTCGACGCGAACGGTGACTTCGTCGGCGGCGTCATCGCCCCGGGCGTGATGACCTCGATGAACGCCCTCGTCGCCCGCGCCGCGCGGCTGCCGAAGGTCGAGGTCAGCCGGCCTCGCTCGGTCATCGGCCAGACGACCGTCGAGGCGATGCAGTCGGGGATCGTCTACGGCTTCGCGGGACAGGTCGACGCCATCGTCCGCCGCATCCAAGACACCCTGGACGCGCCCGACGCGGTCGTGGTCGCCACCGGCGGGCTTGCATCCGCCGTCCTCGAGGAGTGTGCGACCATCGACGACCACGACCCGTGGCTCACCCTGAGGGGGCTCCGGCTCATCTGGGAGAGGAACACCTCGTGACCGAGGACCGCAAGGACCACGACCCCGACGTACCTCTGCCCCTTCGACGTGGCGGAAGGCGACGACACCTCGTGACCGAGGACCCGAACGCCAACCCCCCGGGAACACCCGACGAGCCGTCCGACGAGCAGGAGGTGTCGCGGCTCGAGGAGCTCGTCGCGGCGCGGCGGAAGAAGGCGCAGGCCCTACGTGAGCGGGGCATCGACCCGTTCCCCGTCATCGGGCTGCGGCCCACGCACAGCCTCGCCGACGTCGTCGCCACCTGGGGGCAGCTCGGCCCTGGTGAGGAGACCGGCGAGGAGGTCGTGGTCGCCGGGAGGCTGGTGAGGACCCGCGAGCACGGCCGTCTCGCGTTCGGCGTCCTGCGCGAGGGCGCCGCCGACCTCCAGCTGTTCTGCCAGCAGGACGTCCTCGGCGAGGACGGGATGGCGTTCTTCTCGGAACTCGATCCGGGGGACTGGGTGGCGGCCGAGGGCGAGGTCATGGTGACCCGCAAGGGAGAGCTCTCCGTCAGCCCGACGCGGCTCGTGCTCCTGGCAAAGGCGCTCCACCCCCTCCCCGACCCCTACTACGGCCTCCGCGACGTGGAGCGGCGCTATCGCCAGCGCGAGCTCGACCTCATCCTGAGCCGCGACAGCCGACGGGTCTTCGAGATCCGCTCCTCGGTCGTGCGTGCCCTCCGGGAGGAGCTCGACCGGAGGGGCTTCGCCGAGGTGGAGACGCCGACGCTCCATCCCATCCCCGGGGGGGCCGCCGCCCAGCCCTTCGTGACGCACCACCGGGCGCTCGACGTCGACCTCTATCTCCGCATCGCGACCGAGCTCTACCTGAAGCGGCTGATCGTCGGCGGCTTCAGCCGCGTCTACGAGATCGGCCGCATCTTCCGCAACGAGGGCCTGAGCCCGCGCCACAACCCCGAGTTCACGATGCTCGAGGCCTACCAGGCCTACGCCGACCTCGACGACATGGTGGAGCTCACCGAGGCGTTGGTCGTGCGTGCCGCCGAGGCATCGGTCGGGACCGTCGAGCTGAGCTACCAGGGTCGCGACCTCTCGCTTGCGCCGCCGTGGCCGAGGAGGCCGCTGCTCGACCTCGTCCGCGAGGCGACCGGTACGGAGATCGACTACGAGACCCCACTGGAGGACCTGCGCCGTCTCTGCGCGGCGCACGAGGTGCCGACCGAGGCGGCCTGGGGCGCCGGCAAGCTCGTGGTCGAGCTGTACGAGAAGCTCGTCGAGCCGGAGATCTGGGAGCCGGTCTTCGTCATCGAGCACCCCGTCGAGACGTCGCCCCTCGCGCGACGCCACCGGTCGAAGGAGCACGTCGTCGAGCGCTTCGAGCCGCTCGTCGCCGGACGCGAGCTCGGCAACGCGTTCACCGAGCTCACCGATCCCGACGACCAGCGTGTCCGCTTCGAGGCCCAGGCGGCCGCCCGCGACGCGGGCGACGTGGAGGCCATGCGTCTCGACGAGGCCTTCCTCGCCGCGCTCGAGCTCGGCATGCCACCGACCGGCGGCCTCGGCATCGGCGTCGACCGGCTCGTCATGCTGCTCGCCGACGCCCCGAGCATCCGCGACGTCATCCTGTTCCCCAC
>JBOHEE010000116.1:0-7377 GCA_050700895.1 Nitriliruptorales bacterium
ACGCAGCGTCGTCAGGGAACCAGAGACTGAGCTCGTCCCAGTCACGCGGGTAGTGGATGCCCGCTTTGGGCGATTTGGCCGCGGCCACAACATGTAGAGGCTACCGAACTCATCTGGATAGCCCCTCTCGGTAATAAAGGGAGGCGGATCCGTGCGGCCTCTCACCGTGGGTCGGTTGGGTAGGCCTGTCCGCGGTGGCGGATGGCTGCCACGCGCACGGTGGTCTCGTCCTTGATCTCGTAGATGATCCGGTAGACGCCCACCCGATAGGACCACAGGCCGGACAGCCGGCCCCGTAGCCGGTGGCCCGCGTACGGGTCGCGCTCCAGCCCTGCGAGCGCCTCGAGGACGGCCTGCGCCCGCGGGAAGTCGAGTCCTTCGAGGGTCAACCTGGCGGACCGGGCGAGAACGACCCGGGCCACCTACGACTCCGTGCGCCGCTCGAAGTCCTCCCGGACCTGCTCGAGCGACGTCACGTCGCCGGCCGCCAACTCGTTGAGCCCGCGTTGGATCGCAGCGAGGGTGTCGCCGTCGGAGAGGATCTCCGCGGTCTCCTCGAGCGCCTCGTACTCGTCGACCGGGATGACCACGACCGCGGGTCGACCGTGCCGGGTGACGGTGACGTGTTCACGTCGCTGCGCGACCTCGTCGAGAAGGTCGGCGAGGTGGCGGCGGAACTCGCGGACGGGCACGGTCTTCGGCACGGTCGAAGTCTACCACCGTGTGTACACACACCGGTGGGTGGGGTGGCGGGGTTCGCGTCTCCGGGGGGGGGATCGGGGGAGGTGGCGGCTACCCTCCCGGCCATGCGACTCAAGCAGCGACAGTGGTAGTCGCCTCGTGACGTCCGCTCCCCGCGAGCGTCGCCGCATCGGCCTCCTCGGCGGCACTTTCGACCCTCCCCACCTCGGCCACCTCGTCGCCGCCGAGTGCGCCCGCGTCTCCCTCGAACTGGACGAGGTGCGCTTCGTCGTCGCCGGTGCGCCGTGGATGAAGGAGCGCTGCTCGCCCGCCGAGCACCGCATCGCGATGGTCGAGCTTGCAGTGGCCGACGAACCGTCGTTCGTGGTGAGCCGACGGGAGGTCGACCGCGCCGGCACGACGTACACGGTCGAGACACTGGAGGAACTCCACGAGGAGGAACCTGCCGCGGACCTCTTCTTCCTCGTCGGCGCCGACGCGGCGCAGAACTTCGACCAGTGGAAGGATCCCGAACGCTGCCTGGAGCTCGCGACCTGCGTCGTGGTCACGAGACCCGGCTACGAGGTCGACCGCTCGCGGCCGCTCCTCGAGCGGTTCGTGCACCTCGACGTCCCGGGGATCGGCATCTCCTCCACCGATCTGCGACGCCGCTTCCGGGAAGGCCGTGCGGTCCGGCACCAGCTTCCGGCCGCGGTCGAGCGGTACGTGCGGGCGCACGGGCTCTTCGTTGCGACGGGCGGGGATCGGTGAGCGCCGATCCGGGCACCGGGGTCACGGCCGCAGATGACGAGACGGCCGAGCGTCGCCGACGGAGCCGCAAGGGGAGAAGGGGCCGCAAGAGCCGGCCCGCCGACGGCGACCGACGGCAGGTGGGGAGGCGGACCGCCCGGCGCCGTGCGCGGCGGCGGCGGACCGTGCGGCGCGGCCTTCTCGTCTTCCTCCTGTTCGCGGCGCTCGGGGCCGGGACCGTCGGGCTCCTCTCGCTCCGCCAGCCGGCACAGACGCCGCCAGACTCGGACGCGGGCGGTGCCGAGCCGGAGGGTCCGCCGCCCGCGCCGACCCTCGTCTTCGCGACCTTCGACGCGCAGGAACCCGCCGCCGGAGCCTCGCTCGTCTTCGTCCTCGGCCACGACGACGAATCGGGGGCCGCCACGATCCTGCTGCTTCCCGCCGCCACCGTCGTCGACGTCCCGGGGTTCGGCCTCGAGAACCTCGGCCGCGCGTTCGGCTACGGCGGCTCGCCGCTGCTCGACGCGACCGTCGACAACCTGCTCGGGGTGGACTTCGACGCGGTCGTCGAGGTGAGCCGCCAGGGATGGTCGTCGCTGTTCACCCGGGTCGGGGGACTGACCGTGGAGGTCGGCGAGACGCTGGCCGCGCGCGGGGACGACGGGGCGCGAGAGGTGCGGTTCCGGCCGGGAGAGCAGCACCTGGATGGTCCGCGGCTCGCGGAGCTCCTGACGTTCTCGGCCGCGGACGAGGGCGAGCTCGCGAGCCTCGCCCGCGCCGCGGACGTGCTGGAGGCGCTCTTCGCGAAGCTCGTCGAGGATCCGGCCGTGCTGGACGCGATCTTCGAGGACGGCGCCCCGATGCTCGACGCCCCCCTCCCCGCCGAACGCGTCCGCGCGCTGTTCGACGGGATCGTCGAGGCGGGCGCGGCGGGCGGCCTCGACGTCCTCACGCTGCCCGTCTCCGCGCTCGACGGGGGGACGTCGGAGTCGTTCCGCATCGACCGGGAGCGCGCCGACGCCCTCATCGCCCGGCGGTTCGCCGCGTCGATCCCCGAGGGGGCCGCCGAAGGCGGGCGCCGCCTCCACATCCTGAACGGCAACGGCCGGCCCGGGATCGGGGAGGAGGTCGCCAGGCGTCTCGTCCCCGCCGGGTTCACGGTCGTGAAGACGGGCAACGCGGACAACTTCGAGCACGAGACGACCCGCATCATCATCTACAACGACGACGAGGAGCAGCACGCCCGCGCCCGGCGTATCCAGGAGCTGCTCGGTGTCGGACGCATCGAGCGCAGCCTCACGCCGCAGTCCGTCGTCGACGTCACGATCGTCGTCGGCCACGACTTCCTCGACGAGCTCTGATCGGGGTTCGGGGGTCTCAAGGAGCAGAGCGCGGCCGGACAAGTCTCTCGTCGCCGCGCGGAACGTGGACCCCCGACTGACGAGCAGACTTCCGGATGGGGACGGGAGTGGCGTTTCGCGAGCTACCCTGACGGGAGTTGATGCAGGACGTCCACAGGACGAGGAGGACCGTGCCGGCCACCGACGAGGCGATCTCCGTCGCGGTGAGCGCGTGCCGGGCTGCGGACGACAAGCAGGCGACCGACCTCACGCTCCTCGACGTCGCCGACCTTCTCGCACTCGTCGACCTCTTCGTCATCGTCAGCGCGCGTACCGACCGCCATCTGAAGGCCGTCCACGACGGCGTGGAGGACACGCTCCGCACCGAGCACGGGCGCAAGCCGCTGCGCCGCGAGGGGACCCCCGACGCGGGCTGGATCCTCCTCGACTACGGCGACGTGGTGGTCCATCTCTTCGACGAGGACCAGCGCAACTTCTACTCGCTGGAGCGGCTCTGGGCCGACGTGCCGCAGCTCGAGCCCCTGTCCGGCGAGGCGCTCACGCAGGGAGGCGTCGTCGCCCGGTGAGCTCGCTCGTCCTCGTCCGTCACGGCGAGTCGCTCTGGAACGTGGAGCGGCGCGTCCAGGGCCAGTCGGGCTCCGAGCTCAGCGAGCGGGGACGGTGGCAGGCCGACCTCACCGGCCGTCTCCTCGAGGGGATGTGCGAGGAGCCCCCGCTGCTGGCGAGCTCCGACCTCGATCGCGCGATGGAGACCGCCGAGTTCGTCGCGAAGCACCTCCGGGTCGACATCCGTACCGACGAGCGCCTGCGTGAGCGTGCCTTCGGTGACTGGACGAACCGGCTCGTCGTGGACATCGAGCGTGAGGATCGCGAGCGCTGGGACCGCTGGCGCAGAGGTGAGGACGTCATCGCCGAGGTCGGAGGGGAGGACTCCGCCATGGTCGTCGCGCGCGTGCGGTCGGCGCTTCGCGACCTCGCGGCGGACGCGGACGGGGGGCGGGTCGTCTGCGTCACCCACGGGGGTGCGATCTGGCACGGGACCCAGGCCCTGCTCGGGCTCCGGGAGCGGGTGCTCGGCGGGGTGGCGAACTGCTCGGTGACCGAGATCGGGACCGACGGCGATCGGGCCTGGCTCGTCGCCTGGAACCAGGTCGCGCACCTGCCGCCGGAGCTGCGTGAGATCCGCCGGGCGGTCGGCGGTCGCCCCGCCGGCGAGCCGGAGGCCCGGGACGAGCCCTCGGCCTGACCCGCTACTCCTCCCGGGCGTGCGCCGCAGCGACCTCCTCGGGCGTCTCCTCGTGCGGCCAGAGCTTCTCGATCTCGGCGTTGAGCTCCGCGCCGAGGAGTACCGCGAGCGCGGCGACGTACATCCAGAGCAGCAGGACGAGGGGGGCCGCGAAGCCGCCGTAGGTCGCCCCCTCCCCGAACGACAGCAGTGCGTAGACGCGCAGGCCGAAGCTCCCCGCGAAGAGGAGACAGACGGCCAGCACCGCTCCGGGGAGGTCGCGGAGCCACGGGGTCTTCCAGGGGACCCCGACGTGGTAGAGGGTCGCGAGCAGCGCCATCGCGATGAGCGCCACAGCGGGCCAGTAGAGGAGACCAACGGCCTGGACGACCACCGTGCGCACGGGCTCGGGCAGCAGCACGTCGAGGAGCCCCGGGCCGATGATGATCGCGGGAAGCAGCAGCATCGCGACGAGCGCTCCGACGACGGTGACCACGAAGGCCAGGATCCGCCGCTCCCAGGGCTTGCGGGGATCATCGAGGTCGTAGGCGATCGTGATCGTCGTGATGTAGGTGCTCGTCGCCCGCGAACCCGACCAGAGGGCGATGACGGCGCCGAGCGAGAGGATGTCGGCCCGCCCCTCGCCGCCGAGGATCGCCGCGACGAGCGGCGTGACCACGTCGTTGATCGTTCTCGTCGTGAGGAACGGGCTCAGGAGGCCGATGACCGTCTCCTCGGCCTGGGCCGGCTCGATCGGGAGATAGGTCACCACCCCGAGCACCGCGAGGAGCAGCGGCGGCAGGGAGAGGAGGGCGAAGAATGCGGCCTCGGCGGCGAGGCCCGGGACGCGGTCCTCGAAGGTGTCGATGGTCGTGTTCGCGGCGACGCGCCACACGGAGTCGACCGGGCGCGGGAGACGGTTGGCGATGCGGTCGACGAGCGGATGCACGCGGCCGACCCTACGTCAGGAGTCCGTGTCGGGCGCCTGGAGCGCGGCGAGAGCGTCGTCGAAGGTCGAGACCGGGAGGACCTCGATACCCTCAGGAGCCGCGTCGATGGCCTCGTCGGCCTGCATCTCGGGGACGAGGAAGACGGTGGCGCCGGCGAGCTGGGCGCCCCGGACCTTCTCGGCGATGCCGTCGACGACGCCGACGTTGCCGTCGAGGTCGATCGTTCCGGTGCCGGCGACGATGCGGCCGCCCGTGAGGTCGTCGGGGTCGACCAGGTCGTAGACCGTCAGTGCCATCATGAGCCCGGCCGAGGGGCCGCCGATCTGGGCGCCGTCGGCGGGCGCCACGTCGATCGGCAGCTCGATCTGGAGCCCCACGGTCGTGACCCCGATGCCGATGCCGACGCTGCCGGTCGCCTCGAGACGGCGGACGGTGACCACGACCTCCCGCTGCTGCTGGCCGCGCTGCACGGTGAGCTCGATCTCGGCGCCGGGGGAGAGGCGGGAGGTCATCGTGGCGAGCTGGGTCGCGAGCTCCATCGGGCGGCCGTTCGCCTCGACGATCACGTCTCCCTCACGGAGGACGTCCCTCGCCGAGCTCTCCTGGAGCACGCCCACGACGCGGACGCCCTCGCCGCTGACCTGGACGTCGTGGCCCGCCGCGCGCAGCCCGACGGCCGCGGAGATCTGGACGCTCTCGCGGAAGAGCCGAAGCTGGGCCTCCAGGAAGTCGACGCCGCCACCGCCGCCTCCTCCTCTGAACAGCATCGGCGGGAGTGTGAGCTCGCGGAAGGGATCCACGGCGGCCTTGGCGGCGTCGGCGGTCGTCGTGGGTCGGAGTTCGACGGCGGTGAACAGGATCTGGCCGGAGATCTCGTCGCTCGTCTCCTGCAGGTCGATGATGCTCTCGACCTGTTCGGCTGGATGCGGCTCGAGGACGAGCACCGGGAGGGGCACCGCGAAGGCGGCCCAGACGAGGGTCGCGAGCGCCGCGGTGAACAGCAGCTTCCGCATCAGCCGCCCTCGCCCGGGAGATGCCCGGTGCGGCGCCGCCCGCGGCGGCGACGGGCGGGCTGCATCGCCCGCGCGCGTTGGATCGCCCGGCCCAGCTGCTCGCGGGTCACGATGCCGAGAAGCTCCCCGGCCTCGTTCCGGACCGCGACGAGCTGCTCGCCACGGAGACGGTGCAACACGTCGACGACGCCGTCGCCGCGCTCCGCGTCGGGGATGTCCGACAGCGGCCTGGTGACGCCGGCGACGGTGCGCAGCGGCCGCTCCGCGGTCGGGACGTCGGCGATGGCGTCGTCGGACACGACGCCGACGACCTCGCCGTTGCGCGACACCGGGAGGACCTCGTGGCCGCCGCGGGTCAGGAGGTCCTCCACCTCGGCGACCGTGGAGTACTCCGGGACGGGAGGCGGTAGATCCGCGGTGAAGCGCTCGATCGGTCGCTGCCCGACCGCCGCCTCGAGCTCCTGCTGCCGGAGCTCGGCACCGGCGGTCCCGGCGAGGAACCAGCCGATGATCGCGAGCCACAGCCCCTGCGCGAATCCCGCGGGTACGAAGAGCACCTCGAACATCCCGAGGGCCACGAGCAGGCTCCCGAGGAGCTGGCCGGCGCGCCCGGCGAAGCGGACCGCCTTCGCGCGGTCCTTCGTCAGCGCCCACACGATCGAGCGCAGGATGCGCCCGCCGTCCAGCGGGGCGCCTGGCAGGAGGTTGAACACCGCGAGCATCAGGTTGATCCAGCCGAGCACCCCGCTGACCTGGGCGACCGTGTCGAGCCCGGCGGCGTCGGCATAGGTCGCGAGCAGCCCGAACAGGGCAGCGAGGACGAGGCTCGAGAACGGGCCGACCGCCGTCAGGGCGAACTCGTCACGGGGGCGGCGAACATCGAACCGCGTCTCGGTCACCCCGCCGAAGACGAAGAGCGTGATGCCGCCGACCTCGACCCCGCGGTGCTGCGCCTCGAGCGAGTGTGCGAGCTCGTGGACGAGCACGGAGGTGAAGAACAGGAGGGTGGACACCACGGCCATCACGAGCGTCGTGGAGGTGCCGAATCCCGCGTCACCGAACCAGGCCCAGAAGCTCCAGGCGACGATGAGCGCGAGGATCGTCCAGGAGGCATCGATCTTGATGTCGATGCCGCGGACCGCTCCGATCCGAAGGCTTCTCCCGAAGATGCTCGGCCCTTCTTGCGCGCTGCCTGGATGGTGCCCCATCCGTGGAGCACCCGCCCGACGAAGGGTCGTCGTCTGACAGGTGTCCCGGGATCGGTGGAACACCGCGGGGTGCCCGCGGTGTTCCACCCTCGTCTACGACACGCGACGGACCACGCGGGAGTAGAGCCGGCCGGCGCCGACCAGGAACGCGCCCGCGAGAAGCGCGAGGCTGACGGCGAGGACCGCGGT
>JBOHEE010000117.1:0-7633 GCA_050700895.1 Nitriliruptorales bacterium
CCGATGTTCAGCACGGGACGCGCCCGGGATCCCGCAGGGTCCGCCGCAGGCGGAACCTGCAAGTCTTTGAGGGCTTGGTAGGGGTGGGTGACGGCGCGCGTGAGTGATCGCGGGACGGGTGCCGGGAGGCGCGTCGAGGGGTCGTGGGCGCGTCAGGCATGGCGGGCGCGCTGGGTGAGGTCGATGACGGTCGACGGGCGGGCGACGAGGTCGTCGAGGGCCCACTTCGGCACGACGATGCGGCGCTTGTGGAGCCGCACGGCAGAGAGCTGGCCCTCGTCGATCATGTTGCGGACCGTCCCGGGCGAGACCTTCAGGCGCTCGGCGACCTCTCTGACCGTGTAGACGACCGACGGGTCGGCCGGGGCCCGCCGGGGCTCACGAGCCGGCTTCACCGGCTCGCAGCGGCGTCGTTCCACCGGACCTCCTCTCACTGGACTGCGGATCGGGCGGATGGTCCGGGAGGGCGTCCCGTTTTCGTTCCTGTTCGCGTTCCTGTTTGCGTCCCGTTTCGGGCCGGGACGGCGGCCGGGACACGCGGGGCCGTCCCGCGCGAAGCCGGGACGCTCGCGGTCGCTCGTAGCGGCGACGCGGGTAGACGCACGTCAGGCGGCGGGACGGGACGAGCCGGGACCATCCCGGGAACCATCCGGGACGGCACTCACGCCCGCGCTCACGTTTGGGCTCATCGACGCGAGGTTTTTGGGGAATTCTTCGGTAGCGACCCCTACCGACTCACGTTCGCGCTCACGCGCGCGCTCACGTCTGCGCTCAGAGCGACTGGTAGGGCACGGACCGTCGTCTCCTCTGCTGGTAGGGCTACCAGGCACCTACCAGCGCGCTCATGCGAGCGAGACTGCCTTGCATGGCCGACGATGCGGACCAGGTGATCGCCGAGGCGATCGCCAAGCTCGAGGCGGAGGACGCCGGCGCCGCCCGCGACGCCGAGGCCGCGCTCGAGTCGATCACGTGGGGCGAGGGCCTGGGCGTGATCACCCAGGAGCGGCTGCAGCACTTCCTCTGGTACGGCCTGTCGATGAAGTGGCTGACCGACACCGACCACCACCGGCGGATCGTCGACGCGCTCGGGAGGGCCTTCGACCTTCTCGGCCTCCCCCGGTACGCGGCGCTGTGCCGGTCTTCGACGACGGCGGAGGTGCTCGACGCCTACGAGCGCAACGACGCCGAGGGCAAGAAGGCGTCCCGCAGGGCCGACCTCGCCTCGGGCATCCGTCCCCCCGACATCGACGAGCTCGAGTGGGGCTCGGTGATGGGGATGGTCGAGTCCGACGCCCTGTCCTCGACGGCCGAGCTGCTGGAGCTGGCGATCGCCGCGGGCGAGCTCGTCCCGGGCGCTCGCGGGTGGAAGCAGCGACAGGCCGATCTGGTGCGTGCGCATCTTCTGACGGCGCGGATCGAGCTGGGCGGCCGGACGTGGCTCGACGGGATCGGGGAGGAGCGGCTCGACACCTGGCTCGATACACACCGCCGGAGCCCGACCCGCCGCCGCATCCTCGAACCACACGCCGCCGCCGTGCGGGCACCGGTCGCGGTGCCGGCCGGGATCGAGGAGCCGTTGCCGCGGCTGCGGTGGTTCCTCGGCGCGTTCGCCGACGGCCAGCCGCTGACCCAGACCGGCAACCTCAGCCGCGCCTTCGTGCAGGAGGCAGCGCCGCGGTTCGGGTGGGACTTCCGCACGCCGCCGCGTACCGAGGACGAGCTGTTCGACCTCCACCAGGTCCGCCACCTCGCCCAGCGCCTCGGGCTCGCTCGACGGTCCGGACGGAAGCTCGCGCTCACGCCGAAGGGCCGGGCCGCGCTCGGCGACGACGAGCTGCTGCTGCGCACGGCTGTTCGTGGGCTGCTGCCGGACCACCAGTTCGCCGCCGCGCTCGGCGAGCTCACCCTCGCGCTGCTCGTCGAGCGCGAGGTGCACACCCGCAAGCTCGACGAGACGCTCGGCGACGTCGTCCGCGAAGTCGGATGGCGAGCGACCGACACTGGCCAGCCGCCGACCGAGCACGACATCAGCTGGGCCTGGCACCAGACGACGAACCTGCTGCGCGCCCTCGACGTGCTGTCGACGGGTGGCGGCTGGGACGACCGCAGCTACGCCCTCACGCACGCGGGCCGAGCGCTCGCGCTCGGCGCTCTGCACCATCGCGCCACGGGGCCGCGGTCGAGCCTTTCGGGTTGACGATGACCGCCCGCCGACCGCCGATCTTCGGCCCCGAGCCGTGGGCAGATCGAGCGGGCGCGAGCTGGTCGCACTGGGATCTGTGGTTCTGCCTCGTCTGCCTGATCGAGACGGACGGCGACTGGGACGAGCTCGAGGAGGCCGTCATCACCCGGGACCGGCAGCGGTCGGTGACGAGCCGGGTGTGGGAGCGCAAGCGCAGCCATCTGCTCGACCTTCGGTGCCGGCTGGACGCCGCCGGGCTCACCGCCGCCGATCTCGCCGCCGACCACCTCGACGACAAGCCACTGCGGACCAAGGCTCGGCGCAAGGTGCTCGATCAGGAGCTCGCCGGCCGTGACCTCACGCCAGCGATGGAGGACACGCCCCGACGCCAGTTGCGTCAGCGCGCGCTGCGAGGTCATTGGCCGTCGTTCCCAGTGTCGCCCGAGGAGGACTACACGGTGCTTGCCGATGTGGTCGACGCCGAGCGACGCAGCTTCCGGCTCGCCACGGACCTGGAGGCGATCGCCACCGAGGAGCACGAGATCCGGGCCGGCGATCCCGCTCGTCAGCTCGCGCTCGGGCGGGCTCTCCTCGCCGCCGGACTCGAAGCGTTCCTGCACGGCCTGCGTGATTCCGATGGAGCCGTAGCCACCTTCCTCGGCGACGCGCTCGAGACCTACACGGCGCTTCCGTGGCGCGACTCGGGCATCGAGCCGGCCGTCTACTGGGCCGACCTGTGCGAGTGGTGCATCTGGGAGGACTACGGCATCCGCCACCGTCGCGCCACCGCACCGTTCCGCGGCGCACGCAAGGATGACGTCGACATGGTCGAGCATCTCCTGCTCGCCCTGGATGCCGAGCACCGGTCGCACCGCCTCGACTACGAGGCCGACGAGGCGCTCCAGCTCCTCGCCTGGCTGGCCGTCGCCACACGATCCTTCGACCGGTTCGTGCCGGCGGCGGCGCGGTTGCGAGCAGAGTGGTGGATGCCGGTCGACGCCATGGGCGAAGCAGCCGTCGCGGCCGGCAACCCCGTCCTCGCCACCGAGGTCTACGGCGCGGCCATCGCCGGTGGCGGCTGGCACGTCGACCACCTGACTCGCCTTTGCCGGCAACGAACCGCGCTCGACCCTGCGGTGCGCCGACGCCTCCGCAGCGTCGAGTAGGTCCGCTGGGTTTCTGTGCGATCCGTCGACCGCGGAGCCTGAAGGGCTACCGGACATTGTCGAGGACGGCGCGGCCGAGCATCGCGACGACGTCGAGCGCGCCCTCGTCAATCGACCGCACGTCGGTGCCGCCCGAGAGCCGTCTGAGGCGGGCGAAGGTGTAGCGCTGGTCCGCATCGGCGGAGAACCACTGCACGAGCGTCGTCCCGATCCAGTTCGCGAGCTCCCCGTCGACACCGGCGAGCGCCTGCGCGAGCTCGTCGATGTCACGGCCCTCGACGAGCCGGACCAGATCGTGGATATCCGAGCCGACCTTCTCGGGGTGGTTGCTCGCGGAACGACGTGGCATCGATACCGACTTCAACGCGATGAGCGACGGGACGGACGCGACCGGAGCGGACGCCTCCGCCGACACCCTTCCTGCGTCGACGACGACGATCTCGAGCGTCTCGCGAGCCTCCATGGCCTGCCGACGCGCGAGTGCGAAGACCCTGTCACTCGGCTCCGCCGGGAGAGGGTCACCGGCGGTGTCGTCCATGACATCTATGTCGACCTCGGGCATCTCTCCGGTGAACCGGAGCTTGGCGTGGTCGAGCCGGTCGGCGTCCGGCGCGTCCAGCAGGATCTCCACGAGCTGCGCCTGCGACGACGTGATCGTGTCGAGATCGTTGGTGAGGCGGTGCACCTCCGAGATCCGAACGTTGACGGCGAACCCCCCGACGACCACCCACAGGGGATCCGTCGGGAAACGCCCGAGCGCGTTCACGAAGGAACGGATGCGGCGACCCGCGTCGCCGACCAGGATCACCTGCTCACCAGGCACGGGCGATACCCTCGGGCTTCCACTGCTCCAGCGCCTCTTGCCCGCGCGCCTTGTCTGCAGCGATGTCGAGGGCGACGACGATGTGGTTGGCGACGGGCCAGACCTCGCCAGTTGCACCGGACCGGTCGTGGCGCCGCAGGCACACCAGGCGGACCGGAGCCACGGCCACCGTGCAGGCCCGCCGCCGCTCGTCCTCGGCTGAGCCGAGCAGTGCTGTCGCTCGCCGCAAGATCGACGCGCTCGGGACGTAGAAGTCGGGCGGGTAATCGCCGCGCGCGACGACGGGCATCCCCCATCCGCCCGCCGCGAGCGTGTCCGTCAGGGCCCACCCTGTGGTCCGCTCCGGGTCGTCGAGCCCGAGCTCGAGCTGCGCGTTCGTTCTGCCAGGCCCGGGTCGAGGGACATCGGCCAAGGCCACCGGCCGCCGTCGCCAGCGAACGGCGAGCTCATGGAACAGGTCGGGAACGGCGCCCTCGCCCTTCGACGTGAGCAATCCCTCTGCGCGCAGCCCCGCCATCGCCTTTGAGACGGCGCTCGGCACTCGGTCGATGTACGTGGCGACCTGGCGAACACCGTGGGGCCGGTCCGGTTCAAGCAGGCAAGCGATCGCGACCTCTTGTGCGACCTGACTCGACAGCGGCTCGGACTCGGAACCCGGCGCCGACGTCGGCACCTTCGCATCGATCTTGAGCGGGCCCTCGAACAGGCGGAGCTCACCTCGACGGTCGAGGAAGTTCACACCAGCCCGGCGGAACGTCGCCTTGGCGTCCTCGGCGATGCGATCACCAACGAGGATCATCGGCCGGTGTTGGCGTCGGGCCTCCCGCACCAGGTGCTGAGCGCTCCCGGCGGTGACCACGGACTTCACTTGGCCCGCGATGACCGCGTCTCCAATCGTCACGAGGAAGTCGACCCCTTCGTCTTGGCCGACCGCCGCTCGTCCTGCCTCGATCCCGAGGGAGGCCAGTGCAGCGACCAGTGCGTCGAGAGCGTCGTGCTCGAGGTCGAGCCCCTGGGTCATGCGGCGAGCCTACTCTGTTCTCTGTTCTTGTACACGGAAACAGAGATCATTTGATACTTCGTTGGACCGGGTGCCGTCGAAACGGACCAGTAGGAGCCGTCGAAATCGACCAGTCGCGACCCCGCGCGGTTAGGTCTACTGCGGAATCACGCTGGCTACGGCAGACTTGCCGCCGTGAAGTCAATCACGAGCCCGGCCGGTCCTGACCGGCGAGTGCCTGGATGGGCCAGTGCGCTCGTTGGCGGGCTGACCCGCGACGCGCCGGCAGTGGTGACGCGCGGGGACATCGGACAGCGGTCCGCCGCGCTCGGCCTCGACCGAGACCTCGACGCCACCATCAATGGGCTGCGCCGGCTGGGATGGCTGGTCGCCCTGCCGGTCAAGGGAACGTGGGCGTTCGTTCCTCCGGGCCAGGACGCGGTGACGGACCCCTACCTGCCGCTGCGTGCTTGGCAGGCGCGCGACCGCAACGCCGAATTCCTTCTTGCCGGGGAGGCAGCGGCGTTGCATCTCGGCTACGTCGATCGGAGGAGCGCGGGGCGGATCTCCGTGTGGAAGCCATCCGGCTGCCGCCTCCCCGATGGCCTGCGTCCGTACGTCTCGGTCGTGTCGATCGGGTGGGGGTCGACGTCGCCCAAAGAGCTGCGCCCGAGCACCGCGTTCCTCGCTCGCCGTCACCTCGACGTCGTCGGCTGGGCGAGCGGGCTACCAGCCTTCGGTCCCGAAGCGCTCCTGGTTCAGCTCGGCGCGCGCCCGGCGTCGTTCGCGCCGTGGGTCGATCTCGTCGCCCACCTCGAGCAACTCGTCGACGACTGCGACGACGACAAGCTCGCCATGCTCCTCACCGCGCAGACGGCATCGACGTGGCAGCGCGCCGCCTACCTCCTCCACGCCGGGGGCCAGCCCACACGCGGGAGCGCACTGCTCGACCGCAAGCCGGCGGGACCGACGCCGAAGGTGTCGTTCGAACACCCGAGCACCATGCGAGGCGATCGCCGCAAGGTGTGGATTCCGCAGTACTACGTCGTCGACCGATTGCTCGCGCCGCTGCAGAAGCTCGTGGGCAAGGCATAGCGGTGGCGACGACGTTTCTTGTCGTCGGCGACGTCGCCGGGCACCTGACCGCGCTCGACGAGGTGCTCGCGCCGTTCGACGTCTGCGTGTCCGAAAGCGAGGTGCCGGCGGGGACGGTCGTGGTGCAGGTCGTTGACCTCATCGGGCGCAGCGACGAGTCGGCGCGGTTGATCGCGTGCGTCGACGGTCTACGTGATCGCTCGCCCGACCGATGGGTGCAGCTCGCAGGCAACCACGAGCTCCACCACCTGGGCGGTCACCAGTTCCAGGGGACCCGCAACCTGCCCGATGACGCGGTCGCGACGATGCGCGCATGGCTCGACGAGGGATGGATGCGCGTGGCGGTCGCGCTGGGCGTCGGCGACTCGGCCGTTCTTGTCTCACACGCCGGACTGACGCGAGGCCTGTGGACGGAGCTGGGCGCACCACGCGAGGCCGGCGACGCCGTGGCGGCGCTCGAGTCCCTTCGACTGGAGCCAGCGGGATGGGAGGTGATCAACCGGCCCGGACGAATGCTCAACCTCGGTCGGTTCCCGATCGTCGAGCCGACGGCGGGTCCGGTCTGGGCCGAAGCGAGCATCGAGCTGCTACCGCCGTGGATCGATCGCGGCGACTTGCCGTTCGACCAAGTGCATGGTCACTCCTCCGGCTACGACTGGTTCCGCGGGCGCGTTCGCAACCGCGCGCTCGCTGATCACTGCGAGATCGATCGCGAGCGTCGCCACGTCGTCGCTCGTATCGGCGCACGCACGATCACGGGCATCGACCCCAGCCTTTGGCCGGGACGGGCACTCGCGCTGGGAGCCGCTCGTCGTAGGCTTGAGCGCATGACGGGCGCGCACCGCGACCTCATCTCGAGGGACCCGAAGATCCGCCACGGCCAGGCCGTGATCAAGGGCACGCGCGTCATGGTCAGCATCGTGCTCGACGCCCTCGCCGCCAGGATGGCGGAGCAGGACATCCTCTCGGAGTACCCCACCCTGACCGTCGACGGCATCCGCGCCGCGGCCGCGTACGGAGCCGATCTCGCTCGCGACGAGTACCCCGCTGTCGCGGCGCAGTGAGGATCAAGGTCGACGAGAACATCCCGATCAGCGCGGGCCAGCCATTCCGGTCAGCGGGACACGACGTCGACACCGTCACGCTCGATCGCGGCTTCGGCGACATCCGCGCCTACGCGCCCGGGGGTCACGAAGGCATCCTCGTCCTGCGCACCGCCGACCAATCCCCGGCGGCAGTCACCCGCGACGTCGAGCGGCTGCGCACCGAGGTCGACCTGGAGGAGCTCGCCGGCTGCATCGCCGTATTCCGCGACGGCGAGCTGCGCGTCCGGCCGCCGCGCCGGTAGCACGTCCCCGAAGTTGCCC
>JBOHEE010000118.1:0-3491 GCA_050700895.1 Nitriliruptorales bacterium
CAGCAGCCTCCGGAGGAGGAGGGGGGGGAGAGAGAGAGAGAGAGAGAGAGAGAGAGAGAGAGAGAGGGAGTGGTCGATCGTCCCTACATCGCGGTCGTCGGCGCCGGGATCCCCGACGCCCCGTCCGACGCCGTCGCCGAGGACGTCGGCCGGGCGCTCGCGGAGCGCGGCGCGGTCGTCGTCTGCGGCGGGATGAGCGGCGTCATGGCCGCGGTCTGCCGCGGGGCGAAGTCGGCAGGCGGGACGACCGTCGGCATCCTCCCCGGCAGCGACCGCGCCGACGCGAACGAGTGGGTGGACGTCGCCATCACGACCGGCCTCGGCCAGGTCCGCAACACGCTCGTCGTCCGCGCGGTCGACGGCGTGATCGCGGTCGGCGGAGAGTTCGGGACGCTGTCGGAGATCGCCTTCGCCCTGAAGACCGGTGTGCCGGTCGTCGGGATCGGTACCTGGAGGCTCTCACGCCCCGGCGCCGACGACGACCCCGTCGTCCGAGCCTCCTCCCCCGAGGAGGCCGCCGACACCATCCTCCGCCTCACCCATCCCGGATAGACGCCGGGGTCGCTCAGCCGCTGGCGTTCGTGGGCGAGCGGGTCTCCTGAGGTGGGAGGATCACGACCTCGGACGGGAGGCTGATCTCGAGTCGCATGCCCGTCACCGAGTCGGTGATCTCGAGGGCGCCCCCGGCCGTCTGAACGATGCGCCGACACATCGTGAGCCCGACCCCCGACCCCGGCTCGCCGGTCGCGCCGCGCTCGAACAGGCGGAACAGCCGCTCGCGGTCGTCGCGGGGGATTCCGACGCCGTCGTCCTCGACCACGATCACCACGCCGTCCGACTCCGAGTACGACGAGACGGAGACGGTGATGTCGGGGCGGCCGCCGTGACGCAGGGCGTTGCCGATCAGGTTGTCGAAGAGCTGACGCGCCCGCGCAGGGTCGAACGTCAGCACTGGGAGGGAAGGCGCGCTGACGACCGTCGCCTGCGTCCCCCTGATCAGGGCACCTCGCACCTCCTCCACCACCTTCGCGACCTCCACCGGCTCGCGCCGGGCCTCTGCCTTCCCGACCCGTGACAGCTCGAGCAGATCCTCGACGAGCTCACGGACGAGTTCGGCGTTGCGGCGGATGACGGTCGTGAAGTGGTCGCGCTCCTCGTCGCTGACCGGCTCCTCGCCGACCAGCAGGTCGACGAAGCCCACGATCGTCGTGACCGGGGTCTTCAGGTCGTGGGAGAGGCCCGCGACGATCGACTCGAGCTCCGTGCGGGACTCCTCGACCTCGCGGCGGGACTCGCGCTCGCGGACGAACAGCTCCGCGCGCTCGAGCGCAAGCCGCAGTTGGACAGCAAGACCGTCGAGGAGGTCGCGCTCGTCGGCGCCGAAGACCGGCGTGTAACTCCCCGCGCGGACCGCCAGCCAACCCGGATGGAGCCCCACGCTGACGACGTCGGGCGGCGACTCGCCGCGTGCCAGCGCCTCGGCGATCGCCTCGGCGGAGATGGGATCGATCTCGTCGGAGGCGAGCACCCGGCCGTTCCGATCGGCGACGAGGACCCCCGCGCCGAGAAGTCCCGCGGCAAGCGGTGTGATCGAGGCAGCGACCTCCTCGGGCGTGATCGCCGCAAGCATCGCGAGCTCCGCCTGGCGGAAGGCCGCGCTCGCATTTCGTCGCCACCAGGCGCGCAGGAACCGCGGGGCGACATAGCCGAGGAGAAAGAGGACGGCGGACACGACCGCCAGAATCTGCGTGGTCGCCGTGAGCCACGCTCGTCCCGTCCCCGCGACGGCGAAGAGCAGTGCGACGTTCAGCGCCACGGCGGCCCAGGCGATCAGGAGCATCCGCGGCCGCACGAGACGCTCTTCACGGCCGGCGCGCAGCATCCTCCAGGCCACGACCGTGGTCTCCGCTGTCCACAGCACGAGGAGCGCAACCAACCACAGGTTGTGCGCGAGCGCTCTGTCGACCGGTTCGGGGAACGGTATGACGAACAGCCCCGTCACCGCGACGACCGCGGTCGCGACCCCCGCGGGGAGCACCACGAGCTGGTTCCGCCTGCCCCAGGCGGAGAAGCGCAGCAGGGCGTACGGGAAGAGGACGAGGAGGAGGATGGTGATCCGGGTCATCCACGCGGACACGCCCTCGGAGTCGATGAGGCCGCCGATGCGGCTGATGACGATGGCGAGGGCGAGGGACGAGAAGGCGACGGCGATCCACGCTGCTGGCCGTACGCGTCGGCGTCGCCAGACGAGGAGTGCCGCGATCCCGAGGACGACGAACGCGACGAGATCGATCGCTCTCAGGAGCGCGACGGCGTCCACCCAAGCCTCCGGAAGTCCGACTGTGCCGGATCGACGATTGGTGGTTCGGAGGATAACCGCCGACCGTTGCTACCCGCGCCCATCTCAGCCGGCAGCGGACACCGTACGAACGGTCAGCCCACCTGCGGCCATCTCGGCCTTCACGGCGGCGATCCGAAGCTCCCCGAAGTGGAAGATCGAGGCCGCGAGCACCGCCGACGCCCCTCCTTCACGGACCGCGACGGTCATGTGCGCGGCGGTCCCGGCGCCGCCGCTCGCGATCACCGGCACGTTGACGGCACCGGTCACGGCGGCAAGCAGCTCGAGGTCGTAGCCGTCCTTCGTCCCGTCGCGGTCCATGGACGTCAGAAGGATCTCGCCCGCGCCGCGACGCTCGCACTCGGCCGCCCACTCGACCGCGTCACGCCCCGTCGGGGTCCTCCCGCCGTGGATCACGACCTCCCAGCCGCCCTCCCGACGACGGGCGTCGATCGCAGCGACGACGCACTGGGTGCCGAAGGCCGCCGCGGACGCGGAGAGCACCTCCGGGTCGTTGACCGCCGCCGTGTTGAGCGCGACCTTGTCGGCGCCGGCCCGGAGCATCCGCCGGACGTCCTCGGGCGTGCGAACCCCGCCACCGACGGTGAGCGGGATGAAGACCTGCTCCGCGGTGCGTCGGACGACGTCGACCATCGTCTCGCGGCCCTCGGCGGACGCGGTGATGTCGAGGAAGACGAGCTCGTCCGCTCCCTCGCGGTCGTAGACCCGGGCGAGCTCGACCGGGTCACCGGCGTCGCGCAGCTCCACGAAGCGGATCCCCTTCACGACGCGCCCCGCATGGACGTCCAGGCACGGGATGACCCGGACCGCGAGACCGCTCAAGTTGTGGCGACTGCCGCTACCGCTGCTTGAGTCGCTCGCGTTCTGGCGACTGCCGCTCCCGCTGCCCGAGTCGCTCACGAGTCCGCCTGCCGTCCCGCCGCGATCGCCTCCTCCAGCGTGAAGCGCCCCGCGTACAGCGCCTTGCCGACGATCGCGGCGTCCACCCTGGGGTGGCAGGCGGCGAGCCGGCGCACGTCGTCGAGGGAGGCGACCCCGCCGGACGCGGTGACCGGGGCGGTGGTCGCGTCCGCCACCGCGACGAGCCTCTCGACGTTCGGGCCCTCGAGCATGCCGTCCCGCGCGACGTCGG
>JBOHEE010000119.1:0-3326 GCA_050700895.1 Nitriliruptorales bacterium
TCGGCGAGGGCGGCTGCCGCCTCTTCGGGCGCACCGCGCTGGGCGAGTGCGAGGGCGAGGGCGGCGAGGTTCCATCGGAGCAGGCCGACCGGACCGAGTTGACGCTGGAGCGCGGCGGCCTGCTGGAAGCACCCGGCCGCTGAGCTGAGCTCGCCCCGGGTTCGCCGCGTCCACCCCAGGAGCGAGAGCCAGTGGCGCGCAGGTACGGCGGCCGCCGCGGCAGCACGCCTTCGAGGCCCCGGAGCGCCACCACCTCGGCGTCGGAGATCGCTCCGCCGTAGAGGAGGCGGCGCCGTGAGGTGGCCGCGAAGCGCCCAGACGCCACCGGTCTGCTCGAGCGCGCCGTCGCTCAGGCCGCCGAGCACGGGCTCGCGCAGGAACAGCGGGTTGCCCGCAGCCGACTCCCACAACCGATAGGCGGTGGCCGGGTCGGCCTCGCCGCCGAGGACCGCGCGCAGCAGCGCGGCCGTCTCCTCCTGCGAGAGCTCCTGGAGCTCGAGCCGCTCGGCGAGGCGGTCCTTCCAGAGGGCCGCCACGGCGTCCGGCGCCGCAGCTCCCGACCGTGCTGTCACGACGGCGAAGACACCCGCTGACCACCGCCTGGTGGAGGAGGGCGGCGGATGCGTCGTCGAGGAGGTCGGCGTCGTCGACGAGGAGGTCGAGGCGGTCATCGCCGGCCCGCGTGAGGGCCTCGATGCCGAACTGGAGCAGCTCGGCCGTCGCCGCCCGGCCGCCGACCGGTGGCACTAGTTCACCTACTGCCTGCGCCGCGTCTTCGACCGCCTTCAGGTCCGGCATGCCTTCCGACAGTGGTGTCGGCACGGAGATGGCCGCCGCGTCGAACCCGTCGAGGTCGGCAGGGTCGCTCGTCGCGTGGCAGGGGCGTCCGAGGGCCGGCGTCAGCTGGCGAGGCGCTCGAGGTGCGCGTCGAAGCGTGCCGTCAGCGCGTCGAACCGGTCGCCCAGCTCCCGACGCAGCTCACGACCCTGCGCGTCGATCCGTTCGTTGACCCCGTCGAACCGCTCGCGCATATCGCGACTCTGGGCATCCAGCCGGTTGCTCAGGAACACGAGGAGCGTCACCCAGGTCGCGATCTGGGTTCCGACGATGGTCCACAACTCGACGCTCACCCTCGCGATGCTACGCCCGACCGCGGTCCAGCGGAACACCGACGACCGGTCGCTGTGGAGCGATCCAACGCGCACGCGACCTCCTCCGCGGGCTGGCTCAGCTCGCGTCCTCCAGCGGGACGAGGTCGGCAAGGGCACGGCGGGTCTCGTCGTCGAGATCGCCGGTGACACGCCGCAGGTCGAGTCGGGCGTTCAGCGCGGTGTTGAGGCTGATCATCTCCCGAGTGATCTCATCGAGGAGTCGCGCTTCTCCGAAGTGCTCGGCGAACCAGTACGCCACGTCCGTCGCGGACCAGAGCCGGCTGCGACCGACGTCCTGGACCACCGGCGGTGGGAACCCACCAGGCCCGCGCTCCCCCGCGATGAGCAACCGGACGCTCTCACGGCTCCGGCCGGTCGAGTCCGCGATGTCCTGGAGCGCGAGCAGGCCTTCGGGGACGACTCTCACGACCGTCACCCCAGACACCGCCTCCTCAAGCTGTCGCAGAGCGGAGAACAACGCCTGGCCGTAGAAGACCGCCTCCCGGTCGACCTCGACGAGCTGCCAGCCTCCGAACTCGCGGATGGTGGCATCGTCGAGTCCACCGCCGTATATGGCGTCGACCGCCCCGTCGCCGAGTTCGTCGCCCTCCACGACGATGGTGAACGAATACAGGCTCATGACCGCGGATCCTGGTGTGGGCACTGGTTCACGGCCCGGATGATCCGGTGTGCGTGGTTGCCGGCCAGCCTGATTCCACCGCGTAGCCGATCGCGTCGCGGATCTGCTTGCGGGGGTGCTGCTTCGCCACGAAACGCTACCTTGGTGTTGGTCTCACGGCAACACGTGGAGAGCCGTGGGGCTGGGCGCCATCATGCCCATAGCAAGCGTCGTCGCGGCGGGGAGCCGGCCTTGGGTTGTGGACGACCGCGACAGCGTCGCAGTCGACCGTGAGGAGATTCCCTACTCGGTCCCCGTCGACGATCGGCTCTTGGTCGGGCGCACGCCCAGTTGAGACCGGGCCCCGATCACCCGGCCAGGATTCGAGCGCGGTGCCATCGACCTGGCGCTCGAGGCCGGTCCGGAGGTCGTCACTCGAGGTCCCATCTGACCGCCGAGCCGCATGGTAAAGGCGAGCCGCCCGCCAGCCCGCGGCTGCGGGTGGCGCTCCTCGAGTGGAACGCTGACGGCGTCAGTTGTCCTCGGTGATGTTGAAGACCGACGTGAACTGGGGCTCCATCTGGTAGTTGACGGAGAGGACATCGCCCTTGTCCGGGGGCTGCGCGTCCCCGCCGGACAGCATCGCCTCGAACTCGGCCAGGCTGATGGCGACGCCCTTCAACTGGAACGTGTCGTTGTCGTCGTAGTAGTAGGTGACCGACGCGGTGCTGACGAACAGGTCCAGCCCCGTAGACACGGTCCGCACGGTCGGTGTGCTCTGCCCGGCGGAGGACTCCCCCGGCACGAACAACGTCCTACCGCCTATCCCGAAGGCCTCGCTCGGTTCCCGCGTCTCGAGAAGGTCCAGTGACTGGTTCCCTCCGTCGGCCGGGGCCGGGTCGGCCCATACGACCGGTGTGATGTCCGCGTCCTGGGTGGAGCGCACGACGAACTCGAGCGATCCGTCGGAGGTCACGTCGCTGACCTGCTGAGCTGAGTTCACCGAATCGCCGTCGACCTGGATGATCTGTGCCGCAGACACGTTCTCGTCCGCTCGACCGCTCGGTCCGGCGTCGTCACGGAAACGGATGACGTCGCCAGCGATCTCCACGTCGTCGGTCGGGAAGAGCCGGATGTCCACGACGGTCCCAGCCTCCACCGCAACCGAGAACGTCCGGGTCTGTCCGTTCGAGAACGCCGCTTCGCTGTCGGGCGTCACCTCGTACGTGGGCCCCCCGCTTGCGGGAAGGTCCGGCCAGTGACCTTGCTCGGCCAGGTAGTCGGCCGCTCGTGCGATGAACGAGGCCATCGCTTCACGGGACACCGCGAGAGCAGGCGAGTAGGTCCGGTCGCCGGTGCCGGTCACCACTCCCAGTGAGGCGAGTGCGTTGATGCTGGCCTCGTGAACCGAGTCCTCGTCGTCGTCGAAGGCATCATCGTCGGACTGCGGCTCCGAGCCCGTGACGGCGCCCAGCGCCTTCACGATGAAGGTCGCCATCTGAACACGCGTCACCGCCCGGTTCGGTGAGTACTGCCGCTCGCCGGTGCCCCCAACG
>JBOHEE010000120.1:0-7658 GCA_050700895.1 Nitriliruptorales bacterium
CCGTGTGCGTCGGTTACTTGCCGATCAGGTACCACCGCGACTGGATCGCGATGTCGATCGAGCCGTCCACACCCTGCAGCCCCTCGGCGTAGTACGCGTAGGGCGACTCGATGTAGAGCGGGATGAACGGCATGTCCTCGGCCGCCAGCTTCTGGATCTGGTCGAAGATCTGCTCGCGGGCCGCGTCGTCCGTCTCGGCCTGCTCCTGGTCGATGAGCTGGTCCACCTGCGGGTTCTCGTAGAACCCGATGAACGTCCGCTCCGAGTGGTAGAAGGGCTCGATGTAGTCGTCGGGGTCGATGTAGTCGGGGTACCACCCGAGCAGGTACGCCTTGTATGCGCCGGTGTTGAGGTTGCCGGCGTACTCGGCGGCCCAGTCCGCGCTCTTCGTCGTCACGTCGAAGCTGCCGGACTCGTTCAGTGAGCGGGCGATGGTCTCCCCCACCTCTGGCTCGGTGTCGCCGTACTTGTTCAGCGGGAGCCACAGCTCGATCTCGACCGGCTCGTCGAGGCTCACGTCCAGCTCGGACATGTAGTCGCGGTGCGCCGGGTAGCTCTCCGGGACCATCGAGTAGAGGGGCTCGCCGGCCCCCTCGAAGACCTCGTCGACGATCCGCTGCCGGTCGATGTTCGCCGACAGCGCCTGGCGGACGTTCGCGTCGTCCAGCGGCGCCTGGGTGGTGTCGATGACGATGTAGCGGATGCGGCCACCGTCGCCCTTCTCGACCACGATGCCTTCGGTGCCCTCGAGCGAGGTCCGCTCCGCGGGTCCGAAGTCGTTGATGTTGAGGTCGATCTCGCCGTTCTTCAGCGCGTTGCTCATCTGGGCGGCGCTCTCGAAGAACTGGACCCTCACGGTCGGGATCTTCGGCGCCTCACCCCAGTAGCCGTCCCACGCTTCGAGCGTCGCGCCCTGGTCCGGGCTGTAGTCCGTCATCTCGTACGGGCCCGAGCCGAGGATCGTTCCACCCTGGATGAACTCGCCCGCCTCCTCTGCGGAGGGGTCCTGGAGCACGGACTCCGGTGCGCTGTAGACGTCGGAGTCGCTCGGGAGGATCGTCGCGACGGTGTACGCCAGCCGCGCGAGGAAGGTCACGTTCGGCTGGCTGATGTTGACGACGACGGTGTGATCGTCGGGGGTCTCGATCGACTCGATCGACGAGATGAGGAACGACGCTCCGTCGGGGTGGGCGATGTTGAGCGAGCGCTCGAGCGACCACTTCACGTCCTCGGACGTGAGGTCGGAGCCGTCCTGGAACGCGACTCCCTCACGGAGCTGGAAGGTGTAGGTCGTGGCGTCGTCGGAGACCTCCCATGTCTCGGCGACACCCGGGACGACCGCGCCGCTCTCGGTCTCGAGCTCGACCAGCCGGTCGGTGGTGTTGAACAGCAGGTCGGAGGCGAACTTCTCGTAGACCTCCGCGGGGTCGATCGTGCTCGGCTTCTCGAGCGTGCCGACGACGAGGACGTCGCCATCGCCGGTCGTCCCCTCGCCGGTGCCGGTGCCGGCGGTGCCCTCGCCGTCTGCGCCGCCGCAGGCGCTCGCGATGAGCGCGAGCGCGGCGAGGAGCGTCACAAGGGTCGTGCCACGGATGCGTGAAGGCATGGAGCGATTCTCCTTCGTCTCAGAATGGCGCAGGCCTCGGAGCCCCGGGGTCGACTACGCCGGTAGTAGCCGTGGGTCTACTCCATCCGCGGCGAGATCGCAACCGTGGTGTCACCAGGCGCGCTCACACCTCCTCGTCCGCGGCTGCCAGCATCGAGAGCTCGTCGGGCTGGGTGGGCAGGACGTTGTCGACGTAGCTGATGTCTCACACCTCCTCGTCCGCGGCTGCCAGCATCGAGAGCTCGTCGGGCTGGGTCGGCAGGACGTTGTCGACGTAGCTCCGCACGGCCGCGGCGATGCCGATGTCGCGGCCCTTGCGCTCGGAGAGGAGGTACTTGTGCTCGAGGATCTCGTGGAAGAACTCGGCCGGCTCGCGCTTGCGTCGCAGGTCGGCGGGCACCGTGTCGACGGTGGGCTGGAAGCGGTCGTTCAGCCAGCGGTAGGCGACGACCGCGGTGGGCAGCCGCGCGCCGTCCTCCTCGAGCCGGCAGCGGTAGTAGGCGATGTCGTTGAGGAGCCGTCGCGCCTGGTTCTCCTGGACGTCGAGACCGGTCAGCGACAGCAGCCGGCGCCGGTGGTGTCCCGGCTCGACGACGCGGGTGCCGAGGTGGAGCCGGTAGCCGCCGCCGTCGGTGGAGAGGTCGATCTCCTCGACGTCGAACCCGAGCTCGTTCACGCGCTTGAGCCGGGCCTCGATCCGGTAGCGCTCCTCCGTGCCGAACACCTCGTCGGTGACGAGCTCGTTCCAGAGGCCGGTGTAGCGCTCGACGACCTCGTCCGCGGTGCGGATCGGGTCGAGCTGGCCCTCGAGGTCGAAGGCGGCCTCGACGTCGAAGAGCTCACCGGCGATGTTCAGGCGCGCGATCTCGAGGTCGTGGCTGCGCTGGCCGTCGGTCAGCTCGCTGTGGAGCTCGGCCGTCTCCGCGTCGACCAGGTAGGCGGCCAGGGCGCCCGCGTCGCGCCGGAAGAGCGTGTTCGAGAGCGAGCAGTCGCCCCAGTGGAAGCCGACGAGGTGGAGTCGCACGAGGAGCCCGGCGAGGGCGTCGAGGAGCCGCTCGCGCGCGTCGGGGATGCCGCGGACGAACAGCGCGCGGTAGGGGATCGAGAAGTCGAGGTGCCGGGTGATGAGCACCGCGGGGAGACCGTGGTCGGCTCCGTCGCGCCGCGAGGCGACACCGACCGCCTCGACGACCGGCAGCGACTCCTCCGCGAGGTGCCGGAGCAGGCGGTACTCGCGTCGCGCGAGGCGTTCCGGCAGCTCCTTCAGCGCGTAGATGCGGCCCTCGTAGTTCACGAACCGCACGACGTGGCGGTGGATGCCACGGGTGACCTCGACGATGCGTTCGTGGACCCACGCCTCGAGGGGCTCGTCCCACGGGAGGTCGAGGAAGTCCGGGTGGCCGGTCCGGGCCGTCAGCTGGAGTCGCACGCGCGAACCGTAGGGGGTTCGGGAGCCTCAAGGAGTGGCGCCGGGGGGGCTCCGGTGCCCGGCGTGCCAGCCCGTCGGCTCGCGGAAGGGTTTCTCTGCAGGAGGTGCTCTACGTCCGCGCCGACGCCGAGAAGTTCACGGTCCCGTTCGACCTCTGGATCTCGAACGGGGTGATCTCGCGCATGGCGTTCGACGTGGTCGCGCTCGTGGAGGCGAACCCGCACCTCGCGGAGGACGAGGAGGACGAGCTCCCCGAGGACGTGACACGGCTCGCGATCGCACTGGACCTGAGCGAGTTCCGCGGCGGCGTCGAGGAACCGTCCGACGCGGTCGATGTCGACCTGTTCGAGATAGTCGGACGGCTCATGGGCGGGGCATTCACCGAACTCGAGGGCGAGCTCGGCGGCATGTGACCGTCAGCCGCGCGGGACGACCTCGTCGCCGAGGAGGGCGACCATCTCGAGGGCCTCGTGGACGAGGTGCTGGAGCATGATCCGGCCGACGCCCGTCGGCGAGGCGGGCGCTGCGGGGGCCGGCGCGGCCGCCCACGATGAGGTTCGGGTGTGGGTCCTGGAGCGGGGCCGGGCGGGCGGTGAGCTGCTCGACCGTGTAGTGGCGCCCGGAGCCAGGTGACGCCCTCCTGGCCCTCGATCATCAGGTTCACACGCACCGGCGTCCCTCTCAGGCGTGGTCGTCCGTCGCGCCGTCCGCCCACGTGATGGCGTGGGGCAGGAAGCGCTCGGGCATGTCGTCGTGGTGCGGCCGGACGCGGACCGTGTAGCCGAAGCGGCCGCTGCCCGACGTCTGGAGCGCGACCGCCTCGTAGACGTGGGTGCCGTCACCGTGCTGCTCGACGTCGAGCATCGGCAGGGCATGCCCTTCGTGGATGTCGCCGTCGGAGGCGACGGGCCCGAGGTAGAGCTCGACGTGGACGTCGTCGGGACCGAGGCTGCCGAGCTCCACGTGCGCGCGCGGCTTGATCTCGTCGCCGACGCGCACCTCCCCGTCGCCCCGCTCGCCGGGGACGACGGAGCAGCGCACGGCCGGCCACGCGTCGACGATCCGCTGCCGCCAGCTCGCCAGAAGGCGGGCCCGTGCGAGGCTGTCGGCGGCGAGGACGCCGGTGTCGCCCGCGGCGGGGAGGTAGAGCGTCTCGGCGTATTCGTGCAGCATCCGGTGGGTGTTGAAGCAGGGGCTCAGGCTGGCGATGGCCTCGCGCATGCGCCAGACCCAGCCGTGGGGGATGCCGTCCTCGCCCCGGTCGTAGAACGTCGGCACGACGTCGTGCTCGAGGATCTCGTAGAGAGCCTCGGCCTCGAAGCGGTCGAGCTCCTCGCCGGGCTCGAACCGGTCGGCGGGTCCGATGGCCCAGCCGAAGGAGACGCCGTCCCCGGCGAGGTCGCGCCAGGCCTCGTCCCACCACCCGTCGAGCGTGGAGAGGTTGAGGACGCCGTTCGCGGCCGCCTTCATCCCGCTCGTGCCGCTCGCCTCCCGCGGGCGGATCGGGTTGTTGAGCCACACGTCGGCCCCGGCCACGAGCTCGCGGGCGACGGCCATGCCGTAGTCCTCGACGAACACGATGCGGCCCCGCAGCGGCTCCTCGCGGGACAGCTCGACGATCTGGCGGATGAGCTCCTTGCCGGCGTCGTCGCGGGGATGCGCCTTGCCGGCGACGATGATCTGGACCGGCCGCTCGCCGCCGAGGATCCGGGCGAGGCGGTCGCGGTCGTGGGCGAACAGCATCGCCCGCTTGTAGGTGGCGAAGCGGCGCGCGAAGCCGATCGTGAGCGCCTCGGGATCCAGCGCGGTCTCCGCCGCGGCGATCACGGAGGCCGGCGCGCCGCGGCGCTCGAACTGCTCCCGCAGCCGGTGGCGCACGAACTCGACGAGGCGGTGGCGCCGCTCGACGTGGATGCCCCACAGCTCCTCGTCCGGGAGGTCGAAGAGCTCGTCCCAACGGTGCCGCGACGGGGGCGCGGTCCGCCACCTCTCGTCGCGGGCGCGGTCGTAGAGGGAGGCGACCGGGTCGGCGACCCACGTCGGGAGGTGGACGCCGTTCGTCACGTGGCCGATCGGGACCTCGTGGGCCGGCAGCCCCGGCCAGAGCCCCTGCCACATCGCCCGCGACACCTCGCCGTGGAGCCGGCTCACACCGTTCGAGCGCGCCGCGAGGCGCAGGGCCAGGATCGTCATGCAGAAGAGCTCGTTCTCGTTCGTCGGATCGTGCCGGCCGAGCCCGACGAAGTCGGTCCAGTCGATCCCGAGGGACTTCACGTACACCGCGAAGTAGCGCTCGAGGAGGTCGGGGCCGAAGTAGTCGTGGCCTGCCTCCACGGGCGTGTGGGTCGTGAACACGAGTGACGGAGCGACGGCCTCGCGGGCCTCCTCGAACGTCGCGTCGTGCTCGTCCATGAGGCGGCGGATGCGCTCGAGGCCGAGGAAGGCGGCGTGGCCCTCGTTCATGTGGCACACGGTCGGGTCCCGCCCGAGCGCCTCGAGGATGCGGAGCCCGCCGATGCCGAGCAGGATCTCCTGGCGGATGCGCGTCTCCTCCGCGCCGCCGTAGAGCTGGTGGGTCACTCGGCGCTGGTCCGGCGTGTTCGCGGCCACGTTCGCGTCCAGGAGGTACAGCGGGACCCGGCCGACCTGTGCTCGCCACACCTGGGCGATGATCGGCCCTTCGGGAAAGCCGAGCTCCACGGTGGCCGGCTCGCCGTTCTTGTCCCGCTCGAGGACCAGCGGCAGCGTGCCGAAGTCGTTGAGCGCCGGCACCTCATGCTGCCAGCCGGCGTCGTTGAGACGCTGCTCGAAGTAGCCCTCCTGGTAGAGGAGCCCGACCCCGACGAGCGGGATGCCGAGGTCGCTGGCCGACTTGAGGTGGTCGCCGGCGAGCATTCCGAGCCCGCCCGAGAAGATGCGCAGCGGCTCGGCGACCCCGAACTCCATGGAGAAGTACGCGACGAGCGGCGCGTCGACGTCGCCGTGGGCCTGGTGGAACCACGTGTCCTGCTCGGCCATGTAGGCCGCCAGCTCCTCGGCGCGACGGTTCACGTCGTCGACGTACTGCTCGTCGCGGGCGGCCTCCTCGAGGCGCGACTGCTCCATGGTCATGACGAGCCGGACAGGGTTGCGGCCGCACTCCAGCCACCGCTGCTCGCCGTCGAGCCGGCGGAAGAGGTCGACCGTCGTCTCGTCCCACGCCCAGCGCAGGTTCATGGCGAGCGCGCGCAGCGGCTCCAGCGGCGGCGGGAGTGCTGGCACGACCTGGAAGATTTGGATGGGTCTCATGGGTCGCGACGGTACCGTCCTGGACATGCCGGAGTCCCCGACCATGCGCGCCCTTGGCGAGCGCCTCGCGGATCTTCTCGCCGGTGCCGGGCTGAGCGGCGTCGAGCCGATCCACTTCTCGGCCCTGAAGACGGTGACCCCCGCGCCCGACGACCTCGTCGGCCGGGAGCTCCGCAGCGTGAGCTCCCGCGGCAAGTACCTCGTTCTCGACTTTCACGGCCCCCGCCTGCTCGTTCACCTGTCGCAGGCCGGCCGGGTGACGGTCGAGGACCCGCCGTCGCGGAGCCGGCCGAAGCGCGGGGTGCTTCGGCTCAGGTTCGCCGAGCGCCCGTCGCTGCTGGTTCACGAGTACGGGACCGAGCGCAAGGCGCGCTGGTGGGTGCTCGCGGAGGGCGACGAAGGCCCGCTCGCCGAGCTCGGGCCCGGGCCGGGGACGCCGGAGTTCGCGGAGGTCATCCGTACGAGCGACGACAACCGACGCCTCCACACGTTCCTCCGCGACCAGCGGACCGTCGCCGGGATCGGGCGCGGCTACGGCGACGAGATCCTGCACCGCGCCCAGCTCTCCCCGTTCGCGTCCCTCGCGAGCCTCGGCGAGGACCAGCGCGAGGAGCTCCTGGTGGCGATCGACGAGGTGCTCGAGGCCGGCCTCGCCGCCGAGCGCGCGCGTACGGGCGGCCTCCCCCCGAAGCTCGGCGACCACTGGGTCGTCCACCGACGCCACGGCGAGCCGTGCCCGCGCTGCGGGCGGACCCTGGAGCGCGTGTCGTTCGAGTCCTACGAGATCACCTACTGCCCCGACTGCCAGACCGACGGCCGCGTCTTGAAGGACCGTCGTCTCTCGCGTCTCCTGAAGTGAGGACGTCGTGCTGCAACCGCCGGGAGACCGTCGCCGTCACACCGCATGACGACACAGACGAGGACGCCGTGCGCGCCGTGCCCGCCGCTCTGATCGCCTTCTCCCTGCTCCTCGCCGCGTGCGGCGGCGACGATCCCACGATCGCCGACCCCGGGGAGCCCGACCTCGTCGCCACCCTCGGCGGGGACCCGCACCTCGAGGGCGGCTGCGTCTGGCTCGACCGGGTCCCCGGCGAACCTGCCCCCGGCGAGGCCGACCGCTACACGCCGACGTGGCCGGCGGGCTACACGGCGGAGTTCGACCCGATCCGGCTCGTCGGTCCGGACGGCGAGGTCGTCGCCGAGGAGGGCGACACGCTGCGGGTCGAGGGCGCGGTCGACGAGAACCGCGTGACGACCTGCATGACCGGGCCCGTGTTCGTGGTCGAGCGGATCCTCGGCACGAACGGAGACCAGGGGGGTTCGGGGGGCTCAAGC
>JBOHEE010000121.1:0-1650 GCA_050700895.1 Nitriliruptorales bacterium
GGCCGCGAGCTCGCGGCCCAGGCGGTCGGGGCCGGGCTCGTCGACGAGTACCGGCTGTTCCTCGTGCCCGTCCTCGTCGGAGGCGGCAAGCGTTCTCTCCCGGGGGGAACGTCCGCGCGGATCTCGAGCTGCTGGACGATCGCCGCTTCCGCAACGGCTCGGTCTTCCTCCGCTACCGCACCCGGACCTGAGCCCGCGGCGGGTCAGGCCGCGAGGCGGGCGAGGTGGATGCCGCTCGCGATGACGCCGACGTGGCTGAACGCCTGGGGGAAGTTGCCGAGAAAGGCGCCGGAGCTTGGGTCGATCTGTTCGGGCAGGAGCCCGACGTGGTTCGCCCGGTCGCAGAGCGACTCGTAGAGCTCGCCGGCCTCGTCGAGCCGCCCCTGGTGGGCGAGGTTGTCGACGAGCCAGAAGCTGCAGAGCAGGAACGCGCCCTCGTGACCGGGCAGGCCGTCGGGGAGCTCGTCGGGGAGGTAGCGGTAGAGCAGCCCGTCGCCGGCGCCGAGCCGGTCCGCGACCGCGGCGCAGGTGGCGACCATGCGCTCGTCGTCGGCGGGCACGACCCGGCGCATCGGCAGGGTGAGGAGGCTCGCGTCGACGGCGCCGCCGCCGAGGTGCTCGGTGAACGTGCGGCGATCGGGGTCCCACGCGTCCTCGAGGATGCTGCGGCGGATCTTGTCGGCGGTCTGCCTCCACCCTGAGACGTCGCCCGGCAGGTCGAGCTGCTCGGCGATGCGGGCGGCGCGGTCGAGGGCGACCTGGCAGAGCGCGACCGAGTAGGTGAAGGGCCGCCCGACGCTGCGCACCTCCCAGATCCCCTGGTCGGGGTTCTGCCAGACGTTCGCGGCGGTGTCCGCGAGGAGCCGGAGCTGGGTCCAGAGTGGCTCGTCGAGCTCGCCGCCGCCCCGCGCCCACTGGAAGGCGCAGTCGAGGATCTCGCCGTAGACGTCGTTCTGCGTCTGGTAGGCGGCCGCGTTGCCCCATCGCACCGGCGCCGAGGCGCGGTAGCCCTCGAGCTCGGGGTCGGTGCGCTCCTCGGGCGGGTCCTCCCCGTCGAGGTCGTAGAGCACCCGGGGCTTGCCGTGGCGCTCGACCGCGTCGAGCACCCAGGCGAGGAACCCCCACGCCTCGTGCTCGAGCCCGATGCGGCGGAACGCGTACACGCTGAAGGCGGCGTCGCGGATCCACGCGTAGCGGTAGTCCCAGTTGCGCACCCCGCCGACCGCCTCCGGCAGCGACGAGGTCGGGGCGGCGACGATCGCGCCGTTGCGGAAGTGGTCGAGGAGCTTCAGGGTGATCGCCGAGCGCCGCACGAGGTCGGGGCGCGGGCCCTCGTAGCGGAAGGTGGAGAGCCAGCGCCGCCAGGCCTCGTCCGTCGCGTCGAGGATCTCGTCCGCGTCGCGGGGGCGGTGGCGGTGGGCGCGGCCGCCCCACCGCAGCGCGAGCTCGGCGACGTCGCCCTGTCGCAGCTCCACCGCCGACATCGGCCCGCCGAGCTCGAGCGACGAGTGGAGCTGGAGGGTCAGGTCCGGCTGTGCGGGACAGGTCACCTCCATTCCGCCCCCGCGGGCGCGCACCTCGAGCCCGCCGCGCGGTCGCACCTCGATCCGCAGCCGCACCTGGCCGTCGACGACCCGGACCCGCCGCAGC
>JBOHEE010000122.1:0-4962 GCA_050700895.1 Nitriliruptorales bacterium
GCCAGCGGGCGGCGGTCAGCCCGAAGGTCGTGGGGGCGGCGTGCTGGAGCAGGGTCCGCGCGACCATGGGCGTGTCGCGGTAGCGGCGGGCGTGGACGGCGCAGGCGTCGCCGAGGGCACCGACGTGCTCGACCAGGGCGTCGAGCCCGTCGCGCGCCTGGAGGACGGTGGCGGTGTCGACGATGTCCTGGCTCGTCGCGCCACGATGGACCCAGCCGCGCGCGTCCTCAGGGACCAGGTCCGTGAGCCGGGCCACGAGCGGGATCGCGAGGGTCCCCGCCGCGGCGGCCTCGCGATGCAGGGACTCCGCGTCGATGTCCGCGTCCTCGCAGGCGCGGGCGATCGCCTCGGCGGCCTCGGCGGGGAGGATCCCGACCGCCGCCTGCGCCCGGGCGAGCGCCGCCTCCACCTCGAGCATCCGCCGCACCCGGGCCGCATCGGAGAAGACCGCCGCCATCTCGGGCGTCCCGAACATGCTCGCGCCGAGACCGCTCACGAACTGGCGACCACCGCTGCCGCTGCTTGAGTCGCTCACGACCCGCTCCCGTGGGCACTGGCGGTGCGTTCGTGGAGCTCGCGGAGGACGCGCATCTCCTCCTCCTCGGGCGGGGGAGTCGTGGCGACGTCGTCGGCGAACCGGATCGTCCAGCCGGTCCGCTGCCGGATCTCGACTCGTTCGACGCCGGGGTGGACCGAGACGACGGTGAGCTCGCGCGTGTCGGGGTCGGGGCGCAGCAGGCAGAGGTCGGTCACGACGAGCGTCGGGCCGCGCGTCGTCAGCCCGAGCCGTTCGCGGTGGTCGCCGCCGTCGCCGTGGCCGAGGGAGGTGACAAAGTCGACCTCCTCGACGAACACGCGCGGCTGCTGGGTGGCGATGACGAAGAACTCGCGGCAGGAGGCGGCGATCTCCGGGGCGCCGCCCCCGCCCGGCAGGCGGACCTTCGGGTCGTGGTAGTCGCCGATGACCGTCGTGTTGATGTTGCCGAAACGGTCGAGCTGGGCGGCGGCGAGGAAGCCGACCGTGATGCGCCCGCCCTGGAGCCAGTACGCGAACATCTCCGGCACCGAGACCGTGGTGAGGGCGGTCTCGCACAGCTCCCCGTCGCCGATCGACAGCGGCAGCACGTCGGGCCTGGTCGCGATCGTGCCGGACTCGTAGATGAGGGTGATGTCGGGAGCGTGGGTGAGGCGGGCGAGGTTGCAGGCGGCGGAGGGCGCGCCGATGCCGACGAAGCAGACGTCGTCGTTGTCGAGCGCGCGGGCCGCCGACACCGTCATCATCTCGTCCGCGGTGTAGTCCGCCGTCACGCGTCCACCTCCGCGGCGGCGAGCACGTTGGTCTCCATCCAGGCCCGGAAGGTGTCGCGGTCGCGGGAGATCGCGTCCCACCGCTGGTAGAAGGCGTTGTCGCGGTCGTAGTAGCCGTGGGCATAGGAGGGCCGCGCCCCGCCCGGCGCGACCGCGACCGCGTCGATCGTCCACGCCGGGAGCACGCAGGAGTTCGGGCTCGGCGGGGCGAGATCGTCGACGACCTCCTCGACCGTCACGATCACGCGGTCGGAGGCGAGCACGACCTCCTTCTGCACCCCGACGATCCCCTCGAACAGGACGTTGCCGGCCCGGTCCGCACGCTGGGCGTGGACGATGCCCACGTCGGGGCGGTGGGCGCGGACCGCCGCGAGGCGCTCGCCGGTGAACGGATCCTCGACCCCGCGGATCGCCGGGTTCACGTCCGGGAGCCCCGTCCCGACGTAGCCGCGGAGCACCGCGAAGGGCAGTCCGGACGCCCCGGCCGCGTACGCGGACGCCATCGCGGCGTGGCTGTGCTCCTCGACCTCGAGCGCCGCCGGCCAGCCGTTCTCCACCGCGTCACGGAAGCGGTGCAGCGAGCCGACCCCCGGGTTGCCGCCCCACGAGAACACGAGCTTCCTGGCACAGCCCATGCCGACGAGCTGGTCGTAGAGCAGATCGGGCGTCATGCGGACGAGCGTGAGGTCGCGGCGACCCTGGCGGATCACCTCGTGGCCGGCGGCGAAGGGAATCAGGTGGGTGAAGCCCTCCATCGCGACCACGTCGCCGTCGCGGACGTGGCCCTCTACCGCGTCGGAGAGGGAAAGGATGGTCGCCACCGTCACGCCGCGAAGAAGACGGTCTCGCCGTCGCCCTGCAGGCGGATGTCGAAGCGGTAGGTCGGCACGTCACCGCTGTCGTCGCGAGCTGCGACGAGGGTGCCGCGGCGGTCGGCGGGCACCGCCGAGAGCACCGGGTCGCTCGCGTTCGCGTCCTCGTCGGCGAAGTAGAGCCGCGTCAGGAGACGGTCGAGGAGGCCCCGGGCCTGGACGGTGACGAGGAGGTGCGGGGCCTGCTCGCCGCCGTCGGGGTGCGGCACCCCCCCGGGCTTGACGGTGACGAACCAGAAGATGCCGTCGCCGTCGGTCCCGCTGCGTCCCCACCCGACGAAGTCCGGGTCGAGCGGGAGGTCGCGGTCGTCCGCAGGGTGGCGGTAGCGACCGTGCCGGTTCGCTTGCCACACCTCGACGAGCGCGTCGTCGACCGGGTCGCCCGCGCCGTCGACGACCCTGCCCTCGATCCGGACCAGCTCGCCCTCGACCCCCGGACCGGCGAGCACGTTCGTGCCGTCGTCACGCAGCATCGCGTCGTGGAAGAACGGTCCGAGCGTCTGCGAGGGGGTCAGGTCCGCCGGCATCAGGCGTGCTCGGGGTCCGGTGGGGTCGCGTTCGGCCCGGCGAGCACGACGTCGAACACGTAGCCCAGCGCCCACTGCTCAACCGTGACGTCGTGGTCGTAGCGGGCGATCATCCGGTCTCGCGCCCGCGCGGGGACGGAGGCCATGATCGGGTCGAGGTCGTGCAGCGGGTCGCCGGGGAGGTACATCTGGGTGACGAGCCGCGACGCGGACGCCGGCCCGAGCAGCGAGAAGTGGATGTGCGGCGGCCGCCACGCGTTCGGGTGGTTGCCCCACGGGTACGCGCCGGGGCGGATCGACGTGAAGCGGTAGACGCCCTCCTCGTCGGTCAGGCAGCGGCCGATCCCGAGGAAGTTCGGGTCCAGGGGCGCGGGGTGCTGGTCCCTCCCGTGGATGTAGCGCCCGGCCGCGTTCGCCTGCCACACCTCGACGAGCGTCCGCGGCACCGGGTCGCCGCGCTCGTCGAGGACACGGCCGGTCACGATGATGCGCTCGCCGATCGCCTCGCCGCCGGTTCCCGCGTTCGTGGTGAGGTCGGCGTCCTCCTTCGTGACCTCGCTCACCGCCGGGCCGGGCCCGGTCAGCTCGGTCAGGGTGAGGGCGAGCTCCTCGGGATCACGCTGCGGCGCCCGCAGCCGCGTCGAGCGGTAGGCGTCGTACAGGAGCGGGGGAAACACCTCCGGGTCGTGACGATCCGCGGCTTCCATGGACGCCTCCTCGCGCGTTGCCCTCCGGGCGCCTGCGCACTCTCGGTGCTCGTGGGGACGCCCGGGACGCACCACTAGGATCGTAGACCTCCCATCGAGGAGGTCGATCGGTGAGCGCAAACGGTGGCCCTCCCTTCCGCGCAGATCACGTCGGCAGCCTGCTCCGGCCCCAGCGGCTGCTCGAGGCCCGGGCGGCGCACGCGAGCGGCGACCTCGACGAGGCGGCCCTCCGCGAGGTCGAGGACGACGCCATCCGCGACGTGGTCCGGATGCAGCAGGACGTCGGCCTCAGGAGCGCGACCGACGGCGAGCTCCGGCGCTCGTCGTGGCACATGGACTTCATCTACCGCATCGACGGGGTGCATCCGACCGAAGGCGAGATCGAGGTCAAGTTCAAGAACCCCGACGGCAGCCTCGAGTTCACGACCGCCGCGATGACGATCGACGCGCCGCTCCGGATCGAGCAGCCGATCTTCGGCGACGCCTTCCGCTTCGTCGCGTCGGCGGCGGAGGGGACCGGGCTGACCCCGAAGCTCACGATCCCCTCCCCGAGCATGGTCCACTACCGGGGCGGGCCCGCCGCGATCGACCCGGCGGTCTACCCCGACGAGGAGACGTTCTGGGACGATCTGACCGGGGCGTACGCGAACCAGGTGCGGATGATCGCCGAGGCGGGCTGCACCTGCCTCCAGCTCGACGACGTCAGCCTCGCCTACCTGAACGACCCCGAGCAGCGCGCGCGGGTCGCCGCATGGGGTGGCGACGCCGAGCACCAGCACGAGCACTACATCCGCCAGATCAACCGCGTCCTCGCCGCGAAGCCGGAGGGGCTCACCGTCACCACGCACATGTGCCGCGGCAACTTCCAGTCGTCCTGGGCGGCGGAGGGCGGCTACGACTTCGTCGCCGAGGCCCTCTTCTCCCAGCTCGACGTGGACGGGTTCTTCCTCGAGTACGACGACGAGAGGTCGGGCACGTTCGAGCCGCTGCGCTTCGTCCCGCCCGGGAAGAAGGTGGTGCTCGGTCTCGTCACGACGAAGCGGGGGGAGCTCGAGGACCCCGACCTCCTGAAGCGGCGCATCGAGGAGGCGAGCAGGCACGTGCCGATGGAGCAGCTCTGCCTGTCGCCGCAGTGCGGCTTCTCGTCGACCGTCGAGGGCAACCGCCTCACCTTCGACGAGCAGGTGAGGAAGCTCGAGCTGATCGTGGAGACCGCCGCCGACGTCTGGGGCTGACCCGCTCAGCCCGGTCCCACGAGCTTCGCCAGCGCTTCGCGGGGTCAGCGGTGGGAGGGCTCCTCCATGAAGCCGCTGAAGAAGTCGCCGAGGGACGCGTGCGCGTCCAGTGGGAGGATGCTGGCGACGTGCTGGTCCGGGCGGACGACGACGAGGCAGCCGTCACGGTCGATCCCTCGGATCTTGAAGACGTCCTCGTCGCGGGTCCGGGTCGGGCAGAACATCTTCTGGTAGTCGATCAGGCCGTAGCGGCCCTTCCGGGGCAGGAGGAAGGCGGGCATCGCCTCGAGGGCGAGGTCCCGATGTCCCTGCT
>JBOHEE010000123.1:0-2916 GCA_050700895.1 Nitriliruptorales bacterium
GCCACGAGCAGCCACACGTCGGGGTGCGGCTCCCAGGCGAGGGGGCCGGCGGCGGCCGCGAGCGGCGTCATAGTGGCCACCCCGCGTCGGACGCGGCCTTACGCAGGACGTCATCGGCGACGGCGCCGGGTCCGCCGATGGCGCGGACCTCTGCGATCTCGTCCGCGTGGTCGCGCCGCCAGCGGTACAGCGACGCGCCGCCGTCGGGGTCGCGACCGTCCGCGAGGACCAGCACGGTTCCCAGTCGTGAGGTGGCCGGGGCGGCGACGAGGGCGTCGGGGAAGGTGTGACCGGTGACGAGCTGTACCACGCGCCGCGACATGCCGGCGTCAGCGGCCGCGTCGGCGACCGCGAGGGAGGTCTCGATGCGTCCGGCGCCGGCGAGGCGGCGCGTCGTGGGCACGAGCGTGCGCATCTCGTCCTCGACGGCGGGCGAGACGGCACCCAGGCCGCCGACGATGCGGACGTCCTCGACGGATCGACCCGCGAGGAAGTCGCGCGTCGCCCCAGGCAGCTCGTCCGGAGCGGCGAGCAGGACCGGGGTGCGCTGGGCGGCGCCAGGGGCGGCGGCGCTGGCGGCGTCGGGCCAGCTCTGCGACGGGTTCGGGCTGTATCCGAGCGCCAGCAGCGGGGACCGGGTGGAGCCGCCCGCGGACACGACCACGTCGGCGAAGTTGCGGGCGGAGGTCGAAGGGGTCGCCGCCGCCGATGCGACGCACCCCGTCGGCGGGGATGGCGGTCTCCGCGACGAGGGCCGCATCGACCCGTGGGGACAGGATGGCTGGTGCGCCCACGAGCACGGAGCGAGTGGCGCCCAGGCGGCGGATCGCGGCCGCAACCGCGTCAGGGAGGGGATCGTCGGCGGGGTCCAGCCGCCCCCACGTGGTCAACACCGGAGCATCGAGGGTCGCGGCCAGCGGTCCGGCGACGATGCCCTCGACGTGGACCTCGGCCGGCGCGAGTACCACGGTCGTGGCCGCGTCGAAGGACGCGCGGGAGAGGGCAACGGCGGTGTCGACACGGCTGGCACCGGCCACCCGGCTGGAGGGCCCGGGGGGTGGTGGGGTGCCCTCGGAGCCCCAGGTGCGGCCGGCGTCGTAGGCGGCCTTGACGTGCGGGCAGGGGGCAGCCTCGCGGTCGGTCGGGGATGTCGTTGTTGAGGTGGGCGTAGAAGCAGCCGCGTCCGTCATCTCCGGCGACGGCGAGGTAGAAGGACGAGCAGGCGGTGCCCGGCGCGCAGTCCTCCCCATTGGCCTTGATGATGCGCCCGGACTCCGCCGCGTACACCTCTCTCATCTGGTCCGCCATGATGTCGACGCCCTCGTGGCCGCGTCCGCCGGAACGCGCGTCGCCCCAGACTGTCCGTGAAGGACCCGACCGGGAGCTGGACGGGGAACCACAGGTCCAGATCGCCGGCCACGGTCGTCGACGAGTGCGCGCCGCCCGGTGCGGCGAACGTCACGAGCAGGACCGTGACGGCGGCCCCCGCGAGTCCCGCGCGCCGCGGATCACGGCTGGGCCTGTGACGCGGTCCGGTCGCGGCGGAGCCGCTCGAGGGTGATGAGCGCGCCGAGTGGGCCGGTGAGGATCGCCAGGGCCGCGAAGCGGGTCGTCCAGCCCAGGACCTCGCGCCACATCCAGACCACGATCGCGTAGGCCGCGAACAGCAGTCCGTGGACCAGCCCGACGACAGAGACGCCGGCGTCGCTGCCGGCCGCCATCATGGCGAGCAGGGCGACGAACGAGACGGTCTCGGCGATCGAAAGCCAGGTGACGGTGGTGGCGGTGCGGTTCATGTGCTCCTCCTACGGGCAGACGGCACGGAGCCAGGGGTAGGGGTTGGTGGGCGCGCCGCCGCCGGGGTGCGCCTGGAAGTGGACGTGGGTGGCGCCGCCGGCGGCGTTGCCGCTGTTGCCGTTGAGGGCGATGAGCTGGCCAGCCTCGACCCTGGTGCCGGGTCTGATCCCGGGCGCGTAGCGACGGAGATGGGCGTAGTAGTAGAGGTTGCCGTCGTCGCCAACGAGGTGCAGGGCGATGCCGCCGAGCCCGCCGCTGCGGAGGCGGTCGATGCGTCCGGACGTGAACGCGTAGACGTTCACGTCGGGTGGGGCCATGACGTCGGCTCCCTTGTGGCTGCGGCCGCCGGAGCGTGCGAACCCCCACGAGTCGATGAAGTGGTAGGGGCGGTCGAAGATGCAGGAGTAGACGCCCTGCTGCGCGCCCCGGTCGACGCGCTGCTGCCGCTCGCGCCGCTCACGCAGCGCCGCCTCCAGGCGCTGCGCCTCGGCGAGGGCGTCCTGGAGCCGCGACACCTCGACCGCCAGCTCCTCCTCCAGCCCGGTGAGCTCGGTGCGTCGGGCGGCGGCGAGCTCGGCGTTCTGCTCGAGAGCGGTGCGCAGGGCGGTGATGCGTTCGAGGTCGCCGGTGCTGCGCCGCGTGAGCAGCTCGAGCACCTGCGCGCGCTCGACGGCGTCCTCGGGGCCAACTCCCTTCAGGATGGCGTCGAAGGTGCTGGGGTTGCCGAGCATGTAGCGCGTGCGGACCCGGTCGGCGAAGGCGTCAGCGGCGTCGCGGGCCTCGGCCCGCAGGTCACGCCGCTCGCGATCCAGCGCGGCGAGCTCGTCCCCCAGGGCTGCGAGCCGGGCGCGCAGGTCCTCCAGGCGGCGGGTGACGGCGTCGAGCTCCGCCGCCAGCTCCTGGCGGCGGGCCGCCACCTGCTCGAGGTCCTGGGTGGTCGCCGGGGGCGTCGTCACCGTCGCGAGCAGGACGGCGACCGCCGCGGCGAGCACCACGCCGGAGCGCGGCCTCACGACCCGCCGCCGGTCGGTCGCAAGCCGTCGAGTGCACCCTCGATGGCCGCCCGATCGGGGACGTTGCCCCAGCGCGCCGCGATCCTGCCGTCGCGGCCGACGAGGA
>JBOHEE010000124.1:0-3420 GCA_050700895.1 Nitriliruptorales bacterium
GGTGTGCCGCCCGCGCGGGTGGTCGTCGTCGGGGGCGGCATGGTCGGCTACAACGCGGCCGTCATCGCGCTCGGCCTGGGGGCGCAGGTCCGCATCCTCGACAAGTCGGTGGACCGCCTGCGCTACCTCGAGGAGATCCTCTCCGGGCGGGTCGAGCTCGTCTACTCCTCGTCGCTCGAGGTCGAGAAGTCCGTGCTCGAGGCCGACCTCGTGATCGGCGCGGTCCTCATTCCCGGCGCCCGCGCGCCCAAGCTCGTCACCGAGGCGATGATCGCGGGAATGAAGGAGAACGCCGTCGTCGTCGACGTCTCCATCGACCAGGGCGGCTGCTTCGCGACCTCGCACCCCACGACGCACTCCGACCCGGTCTACCGGGTCGGCAGCGTGACCCACTACTGCGTCTCGAACATGCCGGGCGCGGTGCCGGTGACCTCGACCTTCGCGCTCACGAACGTGACGCTTCCGTACGTGGAGGCCATCGCCGACCACGGGCTCCGCGAGGCGATCGCGCGCGACCCGGCGCTCGCGCGGGGGGTGAACGTCCTCGACGGCAAGCTGACCTACGAGGCCGTCGCCGAAGCGCACGGGCTCGAGTACGCACCGCTCGAGCAGGTTCTCCCGCTCGAGCCCGTCTAACGGGCCGGCTACGACTCCGTCTTCGGCTTCAGGTCGTCGTCGCGGCCGGGAAAGAGGCGGCCGACCACGTACGTGACCGCGGCGGCGAACGCGATGACGCTCGCGATCCAGAGCGCGATGCCGAGAAGCCCGAGGGCGGTGTCCATGACCACCGTAGAATAGCCCCATGCCGCGCGCCTGCGTCATCGTGCTGGACGCGGTTGGGGCGGGCGAGCTGCCGGATGCTCACGAATACGGCGACGAAGGGTCCGACACCCTGGGCAACGTCGCGAGGGCCGTCGGCGGGCTCGACCTTCCCAACCTGGAGCAGCTCGGCCTCGGCAACGTCGAGGATCTCGAGGGCTGCCCTCCCATGGAGCGTGCGCCCGCGGTCGCCGGCCGGCTCTTCGCACGCTCGAAAGGGAAGGACACGACCACCGGCCACTGGGAGCTCATGGGCATCGTCACGCCCGTCGCCATGCCGACCTATCCGCACGGATTTCCGTTCGACGTGATCGAGGAGTTCGCGCACCGCACGGGGCGAGGCGTGATCGGCAACAAGGCCGCGTCGGGGACGGAGATCATCGAGGAGCTCGGCGAGGAGCACCAGCGCACCGGCAAATGGATCGTCTACACCTCCGCCGACTCCGTCTTCCAGGTCGCGGCGCACGAGGAGACGATCCCGCTCGAGGAGCTCTACGAGGCGTGCGGGATCGCGCGTGAGATCCTCACCGGCCAGCACGCGGTCGGGCGCGTGATCGCACGCCCCTTCGTGGGCGAGCCGGGCAGCTATACGCGCACGCCCAACCGCCACGACTGGTCGCTCCGGCCCCGGCAGCCGAACTACCTCACGCTGGCGCGCGAGGCGGGGAACGAGGTGCACGGCGTCGGCAAGATCCACGACATCTTCGCGGGCGTGGACATCGACCACTCGAATCCCACGAAGTCCAACATCGACGGCATCCAGCAGACCGAGCGCCTCCTGCGGGAGATCGACCACGGCCTCGTCTTCACCAACCTCGTCGAGACGGACATGCTCTGGGGCCACCGCAACGACCCCGAGAACTTCCATCGCTGCCTGCAGGACTTCGACCGGCGCATACCCGACCTGCTCGATGCGCTTCGCCCGGGCGACCTGCTCGTCCTGACCTCGGATCACGGCTGCGACCCGACGACGCCCTCGACCGACCACTCGCGGGAGCACGCCCTCTTCCTCGCCTACGTCGAGGGCCGGAACGCGGGAGGGCGGCGGCACGAGGGAGAGTTCGCGGACGTCGGCGCGACGGTGAACGCGTGGTTGGGCGGCAAGGCGCCTGGCCGCGGGATCCCCGGCACGCCCGTGCTCGAGCCGTGAGTCCGAGGGCTTCCCGCCTGAACGACGCCGAGCTGGTCACGCGCGAGTACGCCAGCGAGGACCGCTTCCTCGCGCGGCGGGTGGCCTTCGTCGACTACGTCGAGGGTCCGAATGCCGAGGAGCTGGCGTTCGAGGCGATCGCTGCGGCGGCGCCGGGACGCCTGCTTGACGTCGGCGCCGGCACCGGCGCGTTCGCCGAGCGCTTGGGCCGTGAGCTCGGCGTGGAAGTCGTGGCCGTGGACGTCGCGCCCCGCATGGTCGAGCTCGCCCAGGTGCGCGGCGTCGCCGCGCACGTGGCGGACGTCCAGGACTTGCCCTTCGCCGACGAGGCGTTCGACTGCGTCGCGGCGCTCTGGGTGCTCCACCACGTACCCGACCTCGATCGCGGGCTCGCGGAGGTCGCGCGTGTCCTCAGACCCGGCGGGCTGCTCGTCGCCGCGACCTTCGGCGACGCGCATCTGCGCGAGCTCTGGGCGCTGGTGGACGAGGAGAAGACGGCCTCGATCGGGTTCAACCGCGAGACCGGCGCTGCGTCGCTGGCGCGTCGGTTCGCGAGGGTGGAACGGCGCGATGCGGACGGAGTCGTGGTCTTCCCCGACGTCCGGGCGGTACGTCGCTTCGTCGGCGCCACGATCCTCGCTTCGGACCGAGTCGACTCGGTGCCCGAGCTCCGCGGGGAGTTCCGCACGCGGAGCGCCCAATGCGTCTTCCTGGCCGAGAGACCCGCGTGATCCCACCCGCGGAGCTCATCCAGCGCAAGCGCGACGGCGTCGAGCTCTCCGCCCACGAGCTGGGCGAGCTCGTCCTCGCCTACGCCCGGGGCGACGTGCCGGACTACCAGCTGGCCGCCTTCTGCATGACGGTCTACTTCCAGGGGCTGACGCCCGTCGAGACGCACGCGCTGACCGACGCGATGGTGAGGAGCGGCGCGACCGTCGACCTGTCGGCGCTGGGACGGAAGGTCGTCGACAAGCATTCGACCGGCGGTGTCGGCGACAAGACCTCGATCGCGCTCGGCCCCGTCGTCGCCGCCTGTGGCGTCCCGTTCGCGAAGATGAGCGGTCGCGGCCTCGGCCACACGGGCGGGACCCTGGACAAGCTGGAGTCCATCCCCGGTTTCCGGATCGAGCTCGGCGGCGCGGAGTTCATCCGGCAGGTGCAGGAGGTCGGCATGGCCATCGTCGGGCAGACGGCCGACCTCGTTCCGGCGGACAAGAAGCTCTACGCCCTCAGGGACGTCACTGCGACGGTGGACATCATCCCGCTGATCGCGTCGTCGATCATGTCGAAGAAGAGCGCCGGCGGCGCCGACGCGATCGTCCTCGACGTCAAGGTGGGCGACGGGGCCTTCATGAAGACGCTCGAGGACGCGCGCGAGCTGGCCCGGACCATGGTCGAGCTCGGCCGGCTTGCCGGCCGGCGCGTGGTCTGCGAGCTGACCGATATGGACC
>JBOHEE010000125.1:0-7526 GCA_050700895.1 Nitriliruptorales bacterium
GTCCAGCTCGACGTCGTCGACGAGCCCGTCGTGCCCGGCGTCGACGAGGACCGCCTCCACCTGATCGTCGGTGATTTGCATTGTGGCCTCCCTTGGGTGTGGTGACGAAACGGCACCCTAGCACACCCGCATTCCAGCTTTTCCCCGCGGTCTTTCCCGCGGTCTTTCCATGGGCGGCAGGTGGCCAAGCAAGTCCCTTCTTTTCTTTGTTTCGTGAGCCAGGGGCGGGAAGAAAAGATTTGCCGTACACGGCCGATTTCGGCGACCGCGACGCATCGCGAAACATAGCGCACGAACCGCGCGAGCATCCTTCCCTCAGTCCCCTGCTACTCCGCAGTATTCGCGGTCGTAGCGCACCCTAAGCCACGGATCGGAGCTCGGGGTGACACGGACGGAAACACGCGGACGCCCAGTTCGACGCTCCGGCCCCCCCCCTGGCTCGCGGCGCCCCTCTGTATACCCATGCGCGGGGGATGTGAGGCTGGTTTTGAAACGTCCGCTGGTCTGGCGAGACGGCACGTACGTGCGCGCGCGGGCGGACATGCTGAGGGCGTGGGTGCGTCTGGGTGCGCGACGCACGGACGTGCGTCTTCGGTGGTGTCCTGGGCGCGTCCGTTCTAGGCGTGGCCGATCTTGACGTTCGCGGAGTGCTCCTCGCGCGCGCATGCGCGCGGCATCCGGCCCTATGGGCCGGTCACTCGAGTGACGACTGCGGGGCGGGCCTCCCGAAAGGCCCGCCCCTTGCTACTGCCCGACGCGCCTATGGCGCGGCGCTTGGGGTCACGTCTCCCTTGGGAGCCTCCCGAACCGTTGAGGGCGTTCTCCCCGCCCACTCTCGACCTTGGCGCAGCCGGGTGAGTGAAACGGCCCCGCCGAAGCGGGGGGCCGTCGGGCTGGGGCTCGTCGCCCCAGCGGGGTTCACAAGTGTGCCGTGGGTGGGCAGCTCGCGTGCCGCCGACATGCTCCCACTTCGGCCCCAGGGTCTTTCACCGCTGGCGGTCTAGGCCACGCGAGCTGATGCCCCTCTGACGGGCGAAGTGCCGATGGTCAGTCGGCCGAGGACCGCGTGAGGCCCTCTATCTCAGGCCGACCTCGCGGCAGTCGGTTGACATAACTGTGTCGCCGCTACCACATGTGGGTGTATCTGGTGGGAACGCGACCGTTCTAGGTTGACCGATTATGGCTCTTTCGTGCGCCCCGCGCACGCCCACGGCGGGTGACGCCGCGAGGTCGGCCTCCGATAGGGGCTCTACCTCGGAGGGGCGATGGGCCGTCAACAGCAGGTCGAGACGCGGCTGGCGTACGCCGACTGGCTGCTCATGGGCGACGGCGAGCGCCGCGCCGGCAACCTGCCGCGCACCGACAAGTCGTTCGCGAAGCTCCACGACACGACCGACCGGACGCTGCGCCGCTGGCGCACCGAAGACGACGGCTTCAAGGAGCTGTTGGCCGCGCGCCGCGAGCACCGCGAGAGGTTCGGGGTCGTCTCGCCGCCGACGACCGACGGCCGCGTGGCACGCAAGTTGCCCGAAGACCTGGCCGACATCGACGCCTACGTGGACGCGCAGGCGAACGCCGCCGGCCTCCAGGGTGACGAGCGGGACTACTTCGTCGTCAAGACGACCATCGTCTTCAAGGCGCGGTCGGGCGACCGCGAGGCGCTCAACCTCTACATGAAGCATTGGGGGCACGAGTTCGTGGAGCGCGAGAAGGCGCAGTTCGAATCCGCCTTCCCCGACCTGTCCGACGGCGAGATCGTCGCTGCGGCACTGGAGGCGATCGGGCCGGACCGGGTAGTGGAGTGGCTGACCGATCGGCAGGCCGCGTGAGCCGGGGCGGTGCCCTCGCCAACGAGGTCCACGTCTACCCGGAGGCCGACCTCGTGGACCACGAGCTGACGCTCGACTGCGTCTGCGGCCCGCACCTCACCCCGCATCTGGGCGTGGAGGTGGTGACCCACCACAGCCTCGACGGCCGCGAGCTCGCCACGTGAGCGACCGGCGCATGTCGTTTCTGACCCGCAGGGGCTGCCACCTCTGCGGTGGGGCGATGCGGTCCATCCGCGTTCTGGACGTGGAGCGCCCCGACCCCTCCACCGGCCACCTGCGCGCCTCGGAGCCGACCTTCTACTGCCCACGATGCGACGGGGACGTATGTCCGAACAGGCGGTAGAGTCCGAGCGGCACCTCCTCGAGTCGCTCACCCAGGAGGCGATGTTCCGCCGCGCCTCCCGCGATCCCGCCTATTTCATGCGCACGTTCATGTGGGTGAAGGACGAGGACGGGGCGTCCGGACGGACCCTGTTCCGCCTGTTCGACTACCAGGAGGCCGACCTCGCCACCCTCGTCGAGGAACGCTTCGTCACCGTCCTCAAGGCCCGCCAGCTCGGCCTCTCGACGCTGGTCGCCGGCTACGCGCTGTGGCTGGCCCTTTTCCGCCCCGGCAGCAACGTCCTGTGGATCTCCAACAACGACAAGAACGCCCGCAAGGCCGTCGAGATGCTCGACATGGCGTGGAGGTTCCTGCCCGAATGGTTCAAGGGCCGCTGCCCACGCAAGGAAGGTGATGCGGCGGGGGAGAAGGTCTGGGTCCATCCGGACGGCATGAAGAGCTTTATCAAGGCGTATCCGGGCACGAAGACGGCGGGTGCCTCCGAGACGGCCACCCTCGTCGTGCTGGACGAGTTCGCCCTCGTGGACCCTGCCATCCAGGACGACCTGTACCGCTCCGCGGGGGCCACCACCGACGCGGGCGGGTCGCTGGTCATCATCTCGACCGCACGTGGCCGCCACAACCGCTTCGCCAAGATGTTCATGACCGGCCGCCGCGGCGAGTCCCGCTTCAAGGCCATCTTCCACTCTTGGGTGATGAGCCGGTTCGTCAACCCGCTCGCCTCGAGGATGCCCGACTGCCCCGCCTGCGAAGGCAAGGGCCTGCGGGTCGATCCGAAGGGCGAGATCATCTACTGCGCCGAGTGCGTGGACACGTCCATCTACGACGCGAAGCGCGCCGACTTCCCCGACAAGCCGTGGCTTCACCGGGCCGAGTATCCGGCCACCGAAGAGCAGGCGTTCCGCGAGTCGGGGCGACCCCGCTTCCCGTGGCTACCGCCGCTCGAGGCTTGCCCGCCGTTCCCGCACCGCGGGCAGCTCGAGTACGGCCCGAGCGGCGCCCCGACGTTCACCCACGACCCGGAGGGGCTCTTCCACTTCACGGACGAAGCGCTCGAACCGGAACGCTGGCGGCGCAACGTCGTGTCGATGGACCCCGCCACCGGCACGGGCGGCGACTACACGGTCATCACCGCCGGGTTCCTGGATGAGGAGGAGAACCCGCACCGCATCGCCTCGTGGCGCTCCAACATCATCGAACCCATCGCTGCGGCGCAGGAGGCGATGAAGCTCGGCCGCTGGCTGGCCGAACCCGCCGGGCCGGCGCTGATTGTCGTGGAGAAGCAGGGCGGCTACGGCGACACGGCAATCAACGAGCTCGTCCGCGCCGAATACCCCCGCATCTACCGCTACCGCTACCCGGACCGGCGACGCCGGACGAAGGCGGAAACCTACGGCCTGCCTGTCCAGTGGCAGCGACGCCCGCTCATCATCGACAACCTCGCGAGGTTCATCCGCCCCCTGGACGAGGGCGAAGCCTTCGAGGCGCGCATGGCGGGCATCGACCCCGTCTTCCGCTCCGAACTCGAGTCGTTCGTTCGCAGCGACCGCGGGCGCGTGGAGGCCGACACCGGCTGCTTCGACGACACCGTCCTGTCCGCCGCCATCTGGGTCTGGGTGCTCGTCCAGGAGGTCGGTGCTGCCGCGAGGTCGGCCTCCGATAGCGGGCCTGTAGCGCCGGAGGAGCAGCGCTTCGACCTCAGTCACCTCTATGAGGAGGCCGAGGAGGTCCGCCGCGAGATCGAGAGAACGAACAGGCGTACGACGCGACGGTGGCAGGCAGCACACCGCCGCACGTTGACGCTCGGAGGAGGCCGCAGGCGATGGTGACCAAGGCGAGGCCCCGCTAGTGGCCGTCAAGCCGTACTCCCTCAAGGTCGCACAGGCGTTCGTGAAGGACGCCGTCGTCCGCGCGGAGCCACGCCACAACCTCTGGCGTGCCATCGAGGAGCTCTACCGCCACGGCCGCACCCAGGGCGGTGCCGTCACCCCCTCACAGGCGGGCAGGATCGTCGAGCATCTGCCCGGGCTGACGCTCGACTCGATCAACCTCGTCTTGGCGCACACGACCATCATCCTCGCGTCGGTCGCCGCCAACGACCCGCAGCTTCTCGTCATGCCCATCGGTGGCGGGGAACCCGCAGAGGACACCGCCCTCATCTCTCAGTCCGTCCTGAGCTACTTCTGGCGCCGCACCGACGCCACCGACGACCTCAGGGACATGGCCGCCGACACGGTGAAGATCGGCAACGGCTTCGGCAAGGTCGGCTGGTCGCACGAGGAACACGACGAGGACCGCGACGAGGACGAGATCACCGACGAACTCGCCCGCCTCATTGAGGGCGACCGTCGCCTCGCCGAGCTCGGCGGACGCGAGCCGCTGCCCGTCGAAGAACTTGAGGCGCAGGTGCCTCTCACCGCAGGCCTCGTGGACCGCGACGAGCCCTACCTCGAGTACGTGTCCCCGTACGACCTGTTCGTCCCCCTTGACGCGCGCAGGATAAACGAGGCGCGGTGGATCGCACAGCGGATCACGCTGCCCGTAGACGAGGTGCGTGAGCACCCCGACTTCAAGAACAAGTCCACGGTCACGCCCGACGCGATCAACGCGGGCCAGCACACGGCCGAGCGCATCCAGGCGGAGCGCGGCAAGGACGGCTCCAACCTGTCCCGCGAGGCCATAGAAGCCTTCGACGTGGCGACCATCTGGGAGTTCTACGACATGCGCAGCCGTCGCCTCATGGTCTTCCAGATCGACGCCGAGAAGCCCCTCCTGGACGAGGATCTGCCCTACAACCACCACTACTCGCCGTTCGTCCACATGCGCAACTACGACGACGGCGGCAAGGAGTTTTGGTCCTTCGGCGACCTGGAGAACATCGCCTCTGTCCAGGAGCTCTTCAACGAGTTCGTCTTCGAGCAGGTCACCTCCGCCCGCCGCGCCGGAAACAAGTACCTCATCGACCAGCAGTACCTCACGTCCGCGATGAAGGCCGCGCTCGAATCGGACGAGCCGGATCAGATCATCCCCGTGGACAACCCGAACGACCTGCCGCTGCGTGACATCGTCCAGGTGGTCGCCCGCGCCGCCCTGCCCGCAGAGCAGTACCAGGTCCGCACCGACCTCCAGCAGTGGATGCGCGACGTGACCGGGATCAACGAGTTCGAGGCCGGCGGCGGCCTCGACCGCAGCCACATCTCGGCCACCGCCGTCGCCGTTGCCGACGGCGTCTCCACCCTCCGCGCCCAGCACAAGGTCGCCCAGGTCGAGAAGGCCGCACGCCACGCGGGACTGCTCATGCTCATGCTCTGTCAGGAGTTCCTTGACGAGGAGCGCGCGATCCGGGTCTCCGGCTCCAACGGCGCCACGTGGCCGAAGGTCTCCGCCGCGGACATCCAGGGCGAGTTCAAGGTCTACGTGGAAGGCGGCTCCACCCAGGCCGTGAACCCGGCCACCCGCCGCCAGAAGGCCGTGGAGACCCTCCAGGCCGTCTTCCCGGTCGTCGCGCAGATGGGCTACGACCCGGAGCCGCTTCTGCGCTCCATCCTCCGGGATCTCGGGATGGACCCCGACCAGGTGCTCGTGCGACCGACACGGCCCCCCGCCGACGGCGCGGGGGCGGGCGGTGCCCCACCGGACCCCTCCGCCGGACTCGGGGCACCGTCCCTCGCCCCCACCGTCTCGCAGGAGGACTTGGGCGGACCTCCCGTCCCCGCAGCCGTTGAAGGCGACATCGCCCTCTAGGAGTCCCCCCATGCCACAGCACGGCCCGCCCGGCGACCCGCACGCGCTCGCCGCCCTCAGCGCCTTCGGCCAAGAGGCCCCGCCCCCGCCCGTAGAGCCGGTCATCTGCCAGAACTGCGGCGAGGCCATCGACCCCGTCACAGGTGAGGTCGTCGCGTAAACGTCCGCCACTGCGGACACGCCTGCCGCGAGGTCCGCCTCCGATAGAGGCACCTACGCGAACACGCGCGCCCCGCGGCCCGGACCACCCGGACATCCGCCCCGGCGGCACTCGACGAGGGAGCACGCATGGCTGAGTCCTTCCGCGACCTTCTGGCCGCGTCGTTCGGCGAAGCCGAGGGCCGAGAACCCGGCGAAGAGCCGGACAACTCCGAAGAGCCCGAGGCCGAGGAGGACACCGAGGAGACCGACCCCGTCGCGCCCGACGAAGAAGGGGGCGACGAGGACGAGGACCTCGAGGAAGAGGACGAAGCCGAGGAAGACGAGCCGGAGTCCGAGGAGGACGGCGAACCACTTGCCGTCACCGAAGACACCGTGATCGTCCTCAACGGCGAGCAGACCACCGTCAAGGACGCCCTTCTCCGCCACTCGGACTACACGAGGAAGCGGCAGGAGGACGCAGCGGCGCGTCAGCAGGCCGAGGAACTGCTCACGCAGGCCGTCGAGTGGTTCGAGGAGAGGTCGACAGATCCGGTCGGCTGGATCACCGAGATTGCCTCGGGGAACCAGGATCCGACGACGGTCGTCGCCCACGTCCTCGTACAGCTCGGTAAGGCCGGCAAGCTCGACCCTGAGTTCGTCAAGACGTTCGGCATCGACACGTCCGACAGCGCCGTCACACGGCGCGCCGCGGACGGGGAGGTGACCGAGCGGCTGGAGCGCATCGAGCGCGACCGGCAGGACGAGAAGACTCAGGCCGAGCAGGAGCGGCTCCGCCAAGAGGCGCTCACGCGCTACCGCCAGCAGTACGCCGAGGTCCTCACGGGCAACGAACTCCAGTTCGCCACCCCCGAGGCCGAGGCCGAGTTCCGGCGGGAGCTCGTTGAGTTCGCGCGTCAGCGCGGCATCACGGACCTGCGAGACGCCTACGACCTCATGTCTGTCCGCCGCAAGCGGGAGACGGAGGTCGCAGAGCAGCAGGCCGCCAAGCGGCAGGCGAAGGAAGCCACGAAGGCCCGGAAGGCCAAGGCCAGCACCGCCATATCCCGGAAGGGCGGCGGACAGGCCATGCCACCTCCGGCTGAACCCGGCGACTTCCGCGCCGCGGCCCGCGAGGCGCTCCGCGAGCACGGGCTGTCTTCCTAGCCCCCCAACCGCGCACCACCCTACGGCGAGGTAGACGACAATGGCCCTTGGGGCATCTGAGTTCTCCGAACTCTTCTCGACCACGCTCGAGAAGTACGAGTCCACGCTCGTAGACCAGGTTCTCAAGCAGAAGCCTGCGCTGAACCTGCTCCGCGAGCAGATGAAGGTCGGCCACGGCCGCAGCCTCGTGATCCCGCTGCGCGCTGCGCTCGGCGGTCGCACCACGATCACCGACGGCTCCGGTTCGTTCGCCACGTCGAAGGACGGCGAGCGCGTCGGTTCGGCGGTCTATAGCTGGTCCAAGC
>JBOHEE010000126.1:0-2445 GCA_050700895.1 Nitriliruptorales bacterium
GCACGTGACGTCGCTGCGCTCCCGCCTCCACGCCCGCCTCGACCCGCACCTCGGGACCTGCCTCGCGACCGTCGCCGGCATCCTCGCGGACCGGAGCGACCTCGACGTCCTCGACGTCGCGGCGGGGACCGGCTGGGTACGCGACCTCGGCGTCCGCTCCTACCACGCCCTCGACGTCGTGCCGCCGCACGAGCCCTGGGACATCGACACACCGCTCCCGGCGCAGCACGTCAGCCGCTACGACCTCGTCCTCTGCCTCGGCGCCCTGCACTTCGCGATCGACCCGCCGCGGACCGTGGCCGAGTTCGTCCGCGCCCTGCGGCCGGGCGGCGAGCTCGTCGTCTCCACGCCGTGGATCTACCCGCCGCACGACCGCGAGCACGACCGCTGGCGCATCTCGCCGCTCGCCGCCCGAGACCTCCTCGCGGGGTCCTTCGAGGAGGTCGACCTCTACCTGATCGGGTCGGCCCTGGGACTCCCTCTCGTGGTCGCGAACCGGTTCGTCACCGGCGCCTTCCGCGGGCTGCCCGCGGAGGATCTGCGCCGCATCGTCCGCCGGCGTCGACCGGCCGAGCGCATCCGCACCCACGGCCCCGCCGACATCCCCCTCCGCTGGTTCGGGCCGGTCGGCGTGGTCGCCCATGGCAGGGGGCAGCGATGACCCTCACCGTGCGCATCGGTGGCCTCGTCAGCATCCGCCTGACCGGTCTCGAGTTGCTCGGGAGGGAGACGGCGCGGTGGGCGAAGGAGGCGTTGGGGCCGCTCGCCACCGCTGAGGCGGGCCCGGTCGACGCCACGATCGAGATTCGCGCGGACACCCCGGCACCGGGGCGCCGCATCGAACACGGGCTCGCGCTCGTCGACGGAGCCATCTGGATCGGCGACGGCTTCGGGCGGGGTGGGATCGTCCGTCTCGACGCTGACGTCCGGGCGCAGGTGGATCCCTCCGTGAGCCCGTCCGTCCTCGGGGACCGCCTCTACTTCCTCCTCCTCCGCGTTGCGCTCGCGCGACGCGGCGCGGTGCTGCTCCGGGCGGGTGCCGTCGAGGTCGCCGGCCGCCGCATCGTCGCGACCGGCTGGTCGGGTGCCGGCAAGTCGCGGCTCGTGCTCACGCTCCTCGCCCGCCACGGCGGGCGTCTGATCGGTGACGACGTCGTGGCCGTCCTGCCCGACGGTCGCATCGCCCCGGCCGTCGCCGACGTGACGATCCGACCGGAGCACCGCGACCTCGTCCACCTCCCGGGGACCGGCCGCGTCGCCGCGCTCCGTGCCGCGGCCGCGACGGGGCTCGAGCACCTCGGCCGCCGCGCCCCCCGGATGCAAGGGCTCGCGAAAGTGTCCGGCGGGGTCGCCGAGGTGCTGCGCCAGGGCGGCGAACGGATCGTCGGCGTGTCACGGGTGGTCCCCGCTGGCCTCGCGGAGCCGGGTCGGATCGACACACTCGTCCTCCTCCGCGACGCCGTCGGAGCGGACCCGGTGGAGTTTCTCGTCGGGATCGAGCGCACCTACCTTCTGGCCCACGAGGCCGTGGAGGCGGTCGCGCGGGCGACCGGCATGGTCGACGCCGCGACGGTCCTGCTCCCCGCCGACCACGACCGCCGCGCCGCTGTCACCGCCGCCCTCGCCGGCGTCCGCGTCGTCGAGCGCCAGCCGCCCCTGATGCCGGGCGACGCCGAGGCCCTGGCCGCGGAGCTGGTGCGTTGACGCCGCACGTGAGCGTCGTCATGCCGGTCCGCGACGGGCGGCGCTTCCTGTCCTTCGCGATCGAGAGCGTCCTGTCGCAGACCGTGCGCGACCTGGAGCTCGTCGTGGTCGACGACGGATCGCGGGACGAGAGCCCCGAGATCGTGCGCGGATTCGCCGCCCGCGACGAGCGCGTGCGGCTCCTGCGGCAGGAGCCCGGCGGCATCAGCGCCGCGTTGAACGCCGGACTCGAGGCCGCGAACGGCCGGTGGGTGGCGCGGCTCGACGCGGACGACGTCGCGCTCCCCGGACGGCTCGAGCGTCAGCTCGCAGCGGCGCGTTCCCGCCCCGACGTCGTCGTGTGGGCGAGTTGGGCGGAGACGATCGACGTGGCGGGAGGTGCCATCGGCCTGGTGTCGACCGGCCCCCTCACCGATGCGGAGTTCGCCCGCGACCACGCCGCAGGCTTCGTCGAGATCCTCCACCCGACCGTCATGCTCCGCCGCGACCTCGCGCTCGAGGTCGGCGGCTACGACAGCCGGTTCGACGGGGCCGAGGACGTGGAGCTGTGGGACCGCATGGGAGACTTCGGCCCGATGCTGACCATCCCGGAGCTCCTCGTCCGGTTCCGCGTGCACGGCGGCAGCTTCTCGACCGCGCGGTTCACCGAGGGTGTGCGCATCCAGCGGTTCGTGGCGGCACGCCGACGGGCGGTCGCCCGCGGCGAGGAGCTCGACTTCGACACCTTCCTCGCCTCGGAGA
>JBOHEE010000127.1:0-3066 GCA_050700895.1 Nitriliruptorales bacterium
ACGGCGTCGCCGCGACCGTCGACGGCGAGGTGATCGCAGCGGAGCTGATCGTCGAACGGGTCGCGCGTCTCGCCGACCAGCCCGGGATCGGTGAGGGCCAGGAGGGCCAGGAGCTCGACGAGGACCAGATCCGCAGCGACCTGCGCGCCCGGATCCTCACCCAGGCGATCTTCAGCCACATCATCCTCGAGAGCGCCAGGGAGCTCGACGCGGAGCCGGGTCCCGAGGAGGTCGCGGCGACCCGCGACGATCTCGTCGAGCAGATGGGTGGCGAGGAGGAGTCCCAGCGGCAGGTCGAGGCGGCCGGCTTCACCGAAGGCGAGCTCGAGGAGGAGCTGCGCGTGCTCGCGGCCGTCGACCTCATCGGTGAGCGCCTGATCGAGCGCGGCGAGGCTCCGTCGGAGCAGCAGGGCGCCCCGGAGCAGATGTCGCCGGCCACGGTCGCCGCCCAGCAGTGGCTGAGCGTGCGCATCCGGGAGGCCGACATCCAGGTCGACCAGGCCTACGGCCTCTGGGACGCCTCCGGCCAGGTCATCCCCGCTACCGGCTGAAGTCCGACCGGCGCCCGAGGGCGTACCCTCCGCCTTCGTGCACGGAGCCGTCGAGACCCCCGACTACCTCGAGCACCGCGAGATCCTCGCGGTGTTCGCCGGTCTGATGACGGCGATGCTCCTCGCCGCGCTCGACCAGACGATCGTCGCGACGGCCCTGCCCACCATCGTCGGCGAGCTCGGCGGGCTCGAGTACCTCTCGTGGGTGGTGACCGCCTACCTGCTCACCTCGACGGTCTCGGTGCCCCTGTACGGGAAGCTCTCCGACCTCCACGGGCGCAAGCGCCTCTTCCAGCTCGCGATCGTGATCTTCCTCGTGGGCTCGGCCGCGTCGGGGCTCGCACGCTCGATGGGCCAGCTCATCGCCTTCCGCGCCCTCCAGGGGATCGGTGCCGGCGGGCTGTTCGTGCTCGCCCAGGCGATCATCGGCGACGTCGTCTCCCCCCGGGAGCGTGGCCGCTACATGGGCTACATCGGCGCGGTGTGGGGGTTCGCGTCGATCGTGGGGCCTCTGCTCGGCGGCTTCTTCGTCGACAACCTCACCTGGCGCTGGATCTTCTACATCAACCTGCCGACCGGTCTCGCCGCCCTCGTCATCACCCAGCGGAACCTGAACGTCACCTTCGCGCGCCGCCAGCACCGCATCGACTGGCTCGGGGCGGGCCTGCTCGCCGCCGCCATCACCGCGCTGCTCCTCGTCGCGGTCTGGGGAGGCGAGGTCTACCCGTGGCGGTCCGCCCCGATCCTGGGGCTCCTCACCCTCTCGATCGCCGGGCTCGCTACTTTCCTGGCGGTCGAACGGCGGGCCGCCGAGCCGGTGCTGCCGCTCGACCTCTTCCGCGACGGGATCTTCTCCGTCTCGAGCGCGATCGCGTTCATCATCGGGATGGCGCTGTTCGGCACCCTCATCTTCCTGCCGCTGTTCCTCCAGGTGGTCGCCGGCGTGTCGGCCACCCGGTCGGGGATGCTCCTGCTGCCGCTCGTCGGCGGCCTGCTCGTCACCAGCATCTCGTCGGGGCGGCTCATCACGCGGTGGGGGCGCTACCGCGTCTTCCCGATCGTCGGGACCGCGCTGGTAGCGGTCGGGCTCGTGCTGCTGTCGACGATGGGCCCTGACACGTCGACCGTGGGAGTGTCGCTCTTCATGGCGGTGGTGGGCGGCGGCGTCGGCCTCGTGATGCAGGTGCTCGTCCTCGCGGTCCAGAACTCGGTGCCGCTGCGGCACCTCGGCGCGGCCACCTCGGCCTCGCAGTTCTTCCGCTCGATCGGCGGCGTCGTCGGGACCGCGGTCTTCGGGGCGCTCCTGAACGCCCGCCTCTTCGCGAACCTCGCGGCGAGCGACATCCAGGTCGGCAGGGACGTCCTCCAGAGCCCGCAGACGATCGCCGCGCTGCCGGCCCCGATCCGCGCGGCCGTCCGCGTGGCGATGTCCGACGCGATCACCGACGTCTTCCTCTTCGTCGCCCCGCTCGCGATGATCGGCTTCGTGCTCTCCCTCCTGCTCCGCGAGATCCCGCTGCGCTCGTCCGCCGACCCGGTGGCGGCGCTCGCCGAGTCCGCCCCCGGCTTCGTCGAGCCCGAGGAGCTCGCCGGCGGGGCCGCCGCTCCCTGACCGGCCCCAGGCTCCCAGCTAGGAGGCTGGTGTCCGACTCTGGCGCACGTCTGGCCGGTCCAGATCGCCCCTGGCGGCGTTGCGGACTCGCTTGCGCAGCGCTGCTGCGCGGCACTCGCCGCGCCTTTCCAGACGACGATCTGTCCTCGCCCAGCCGCACACAACGTTGGACACCACCCTTCTAGGGGACAACTGTCGGTGCCGTGGGTCATGCGGCCGCCTTCTAGGGTCCGCCGTGGAACCCGCCTCCGCCGGAACCGAAACCTCGGCGGCGGCCTGCCGGACGCCCCGCGAGGTGGAGAGATGTCGAGCGACCCGTACGAGGTCGGAATGCAGGTGCGCCGCGCCGTCCTCGGCGACGAGCACGTCGACGCCGCGAGCGCAGCGACCACCGCGTTCGACGCGGACTTCCAGCGCTTCCTCACCGAGTCCGCGTGGGGCTCGGTCTGGTCGCGACCGGGGCTCGACCGTCGCACGCGGAGCCTCGTCACCATCGCGATCCTGGCGGCGCTCGACCGTGACGAGCTCGACCTCCACCTGCGCGCCTCCGAGCGCCTGGGCGTGGACCCCGCGGACGTTGCGGAGGCGCTGTTGCACGTGGCCGTCTACGCCGGCATCCCGGCGGCCAACTCGGCGGTGAAGCGCGCCAAGGCGATCCTCGGCACGCCCTGAGCCGCAGCGCCGACCGCGGCGATCAGAGGGTGCGCATCTGCCCCATCTTCGGCGGCGGGCCAGGATCGTCCACCGGTGAGCGTGGCGCCCGCGACGCCGCCTTTCGCAGCGCCCACGCCAGCAGCGGCGGCGCATCGAGCACGACGACGGTGGCCAGCGACACCAGCAGCGCCGGCGCGACCAGCGGGCCGGCGATCCCGCCGACGAGCATCGCCCCGGCCAGGTCGCGCC
>JBOHEE010000128.1:0-8981 GCA_050700895.1 Nitriliruptorales bacterium
TCAGCGAGGGTGATGCGACGGTGAGACCCGACCTTGCGCGACGGCAGGACGCCGTCGTCGATCAGCTTCACCACCGTCGGGCGGGACACGTTCAACACGGTCGCGGCCTGCTGGGTGGACACCTCCCGCGGCGTGCGGACCACGGTCGCGGTGTCACCCTCGGCGACGGCCTCGAGCATTTCGATCAGGCCGTCAACGGCCGCCTTGGGGATCTGCACCGTTGCACCGTCGGGAAGGGTGAATCGCCTCGGGCGGCGGCGCAGCGCGACGAGCGCGTCGGACGCCAGGTCCCGGTCTTCGAGTCGCTTCGCCATGCCCGACACTCTACTATCAAACGCAGCAAACGAAAGGGCCATTGGTTGCGTCAACTGTTCGGCTCGTCGAGGAGGTCAGCCGCGAGCATGGGCGGCGGGAAGGACCGGCGTGATTCCGGGTGGGGCCAGTGATGCCCGTCGTTGTAGCGGGAGGCCATGGCCATGACCCAGTGCCGCACGGCAACTTGTGCATCGACACTCGTCGGTCCGCTCGCCCGGTCGAGGAATCGAGTGAGGGTGCTGCGCAGGGGGTCGGGGTCGTCCCAGCCGGGTTCGACCGGCGCGCTCCCGTCGGTGTTGGAGGTGTGCCAGCGAAGGGCCTCCTCGATGGCGTCCCACACGGTGATGCCGGGGCGGATGCCGCGTCGGAGGTGGTCGACGGCGGCGACGAGGTCGAGCAGCCAGGTGCCGCCCGCGTCGAGCGGCTCGACGGTGTGATGCTCGGAGATGAGGTCGTGTGTGTTCATGGGTGGACTGGCTCCAGGTGGGGGGACTCGATCTCGGTCAGGGCGTCGAGCAGTCGGGTGGGGTCGAGTTCGACCGACGGCCCGGGCGGCGGTAGCACGGCGAGCAGTGCGGCAGCGTTGTCCGCGCCGACCGAGGCGGTGATCGAAGCGGCGGGGGCAGTGGGGGCGGGGTTGCGCCAGCCGTCGATCGTGTCGTGGCCGACGCCGGCCTCGGTGGCGATGGTGACGGCGGTGTCGGTGTCGTGGTCGCAGCGGGCGTCGAGGGTGTCGAGCACGAGCCCGGGTTGGGTGCCGGCGTCGACGAGGACGGTGGCGGTCTCGGCGGGGGACAGCCCGTAGGCCTCGGACGCGGCGGCGAGCTGGTCGCCGGTTGCCCCGTGGCGGGCGCCCAGAGTGAGGCCGACCGCGGGATCGTCGATCCCCGCCGCCATGCCCGCCGCGAAGGTGTCGAGGGTGGGGGCGTGGGCGACGAGGTGCCCGGCGACGATGTTGGGGCTGTGACCGGCGGCCATCGTCCCCGCGGCGAGCTCCCAAAGGTGCGGGTCCTCGGGCAGGGCACGCAGGATGTCTCGGGGTCGGGTGGCCATGATCTCGATGGCGGTGCAGCCTGCGTCGCGCATCTCCGCGGCGTTCGCGCCGAGCGCGGCGGCGGCGTCGATGTTGGAGAGGTCCCAGTGTTGGTGCAGGACCCGGATGGCGTCGGGCATCGGAACGCCCGCAGTCGGGAGCAGCCCGGCGACGGCTTCGGCGTCGAGGTGTTCGGCGCGCAGAACGGCGACGGTTGCAGCGGGGGTGAGCCCAGCGGCGCCGAGCAGCTCGACCAGTTCGCCCGGCGGCGCGCCCTCGATGCGGTGACGGTCGGGCTCATCGAGGCGCTGACCGACGAGACGGGCGAGCTCATGGCGGCAGTAGTCGGAGCTCGCGGCGAACGCGGCAACGGTGGTGTCGAGGCGGGCGGGGTCCGCGATCGCGAGGGTCCGCACAGCTCGATGGCCGGCGAGTTCGGCGGCGTCACGAGCTTCTTCGAGGGTGCGGGTGGACGGAAGTCGCTCCATCACCCCGGTGGGGCCGGCGTGGACGGCGGGCATCCATCGACCGCCAGGTCCCGGGATGACATAGAGGGTGACCTGGTCGTTGAGGTGGCGCAGTTGGGCTGCGCTGCGGCCTTCACCGGGCATCGCCTCCCAGTCGCTCGCTGGGCCTCCGGGTGACGGGCCGGTGGTGTCGACCGGGCAGGTGAGTGCGGGGTACCGGGACCGGACCGCGGCCACCGCATCGGTCTCGGCCCGCTCGAGGGTCGGCGCGGTGCCGGTGGCGAGCAGGCCGTTGCCGGTCCGGTCAGCGACGTCCTCGAGCCGCCAACCAGCGAGGTCGCCTCGTTCGACGGCGACGAGGTAGGCGGTCTTGTTCAGCCGCAGATAGGCGCCCTGGCCGGCAGCGTGCTCGCCCCGCGCTGCCCACTCGTCGGGCGTGTAGGGACCGACGGTGACCCAGCGTCCGATCGGGAGCTGCTCTAGCGACGCGGCGGGGAGCCGGTGGCGGCGTCCGGCGGGGACGACGCGGTCGTCGACATCCTCCATGCGTGGCAACGGCGACGCGACCAAGTCGACGCCGACGACGACACCGAGGCCGGCGGTCAGCTTGCGTGCTGGTTCCAGCACGTCCTGGAGACGCTCCCAACGTTCGCGTGGCTTCAGCCCGGACGGGTCGAACCCGGTGGGACGGTCGGTCACGGCGCGCCCGACACGGTCGGCGACCAACCACGCCGCCTGCTCCCGAAGGATCGGGTCCAGATCGGGACGTTTCGAGGACCGTTGCAGTCGTCCGGCGGCATCGGCGAGCACCCGGTGGGGGTCGTCCGAGCGGGGGAGCCGTCCCCGCACGGTCGCGGTCGCGACCCGGCGGGCCGCGGCGAGGAACTCGGAGTCAGCCGCCGCACCGGTCAAGGCGGCCGGAAGATCGGCGGGGGTGAGCGCGCCGGGTGCGGGCCGGCGAGCGAGCTGGTCGACGGCGAACACGGGCCGCCACTCCCACCGCTCCACCGCGGCCCGGGTTGGTCGCGACCCGCCGAGGTACGGGTCGGGTTCGGTCCCGCCGGTGGTGATCGGCACCCGGACCGGGTAGCCGTGCTCCCCGGCCCGCACCGCGCACCCCTGGTCCTCGTGGGTGGAGGGGACGAGCCGCCACGTCTCGGGTCCCGCGACCGGGCCGTCGGCCCCGTAGGAGGCGAGCAGGACCTGGTTGCGGGCCGAGTAGTCCAGCCACGACTGCGCGCCGATCAGCGCGTCTTCCCATGTCGCTGGAGTGGTGAGCGACGCTGTCGCCCACCGGTCGAGATGGGCGGCCATGTCGGCGAAGGTCTCGAAGCTGATCCGCTGGGACTGGCGTGCCATGCCGGCGACGGTGACGAACGCCGGTCCCGGACCTACTCCCGGAGTTGGTCCCGCGATGACTCCCGATCGTCGCCGGGACCCCGAACTCTCCCGCCTATGGGCAGGTGGGGTGGCAGCGGATCACGATCCGACCACCAAAGGCGCTCGTCGTCCCGGCGCCAACCGGGACCCGTGCGCCGCAGCGCTCACACGTCCCGGCGATCCGGTTCGCTTCGACCGGCTCGTCGAGCGACGCGACGAGGTCGAGCTGTCCCTGCATCCGATCAGCCGGCCGCGCCGGCCGCGGGAGGCGGGCACCGCTACCCGCGGCGTGGTCGTCGCGTTGGACGCGGGGTCGGGGGAGGTTGGCGCCGGACTCGGCAACCACGGTCGGGTCGAGCACCGGCTCGGGTGACGTCGTGCCCTCCGGCCACAGCGGACACGTCCCGGTCTCCGGCGGTGGCAGCGCCTTGTGGTCGGCACCGGTCGGGACGAGCTGCCCGAGGTCGTGGTCCTCCCACCAGCGGACCAGCCGCAGGTGGATCGGCGGCAGCGTGCCGTGCAGGAGGACGGCTTCCTGTCGTCGCATCTGACGGATCACGTGCGCCGGGAGCAGGTCCTCGCGCTGCACGTGTTCGGAGACCGTCTTGCGGCCCCCGCCGGTGTCGGCCGACCACCCCCGCTGGGCGACGTGCTCGGTCCCGGCGACACGGGACACGTAGTCGAGGGTGGACGGGTCGTCGGCTCCGCTGAAGATCACTTTCGATCGGTGCCCGCCCAGCACCGCGTCCGCGAGGGTGCCGTAGCGGTGGGTGATCTGGGACTTCGACTGCCAGCCGGTCACGAACATCCCGCCGAGCCCGGCGATGGTGGACACCTCCTCGGGCAGCCACTGGAGCTCGAGCTGGCCGGCTTCGTCGATCACGATCAGCAACGGCTTGCCCAGCCGGCGCCCGGCAATGTCCCAGGCGTGGATCTGTTCGCGGAGGTCACCGAGCAGACCGCCCAGCACCGGGGCGAGGCGCGCGAACTCGGTCGACGGCGCGGCCAGGTACAAGGTGTTCGACCGTCCCGGCTCGCCGTCCATGAGCCAATCGAGGTCGACGTAGCGGGGCCGCTGCGGCGGGATCTCGTCCGCGAAGTAGAAGGCGCGGGGGTCCAATGACGCCGAGTGCGACACGGCCGGTTCGGTCCACGCCTCGAATGCCAGGCGGGCGGTGGCGTAGATCGAGGCCCGGATGCGGGGGTCCTCGCCCTCGAAGGCCATCAGCTTGGTCATCGCGTCCTTCGCCAACAGCCGAACCTCCAACGGCTTGTCGTCGGCGAGGCCGAGGCGGACGAGGCGGTTCGCCGTCGGGTCGGTGATCCCCACGTGCATGTACGCCCACGTCGCCAACCGGCCGATCGTGAGCGGTTCCCGCTCCTCGTCTCCTTCGCCTCCGACGAGTTGAGACAGGCCCGCCAACGACATGTACGCCGACGTGAGGGTCTCACCGTGGGAGGCCCAGAAGTCCCCGCCGGTCACCCCGTTCCGGGGAATCGCCTGTGCGAGCGCACGCCCGGCCCGCGCCGCGCCCGAGGTCGTGGTCACGTCGCGCAGCGGCGTCCACCGCGCCGAGGGGAGCCCGGTAACCCCACCGGGATCGAACACTGCCAACTCGCCGCGACCTGCTCGGGCTGCGGCGGTCGTGTCGTAGAGGTCCCGCTTCACCGACAGCGCGACGACTGGGCCGTCCCAGCCGAGGATCCCCGCCGACGACAGCACGGTCTTGCCGGGCCGGGTGGGGCCGATCAACGCCACCGACCCGCGGTCACCCTGCCGATTCGTAGCCCGCCGACCCTTGGCCGGGTGCCGCTCGCGGTCCTCGGTCGCCAACATCGGGCCGTGTGGGGCGATGCGGCCGAGGAGCAGCCGCCCGGTCGGTGGTACCGAACCCGGAATCGTCAACGGGCGGGCATCCCGCGGTCGGGCGACCCGAGCGTCGGTGGGGACACCGAACCGGGACCGTGACGGTGACGACCAACGCCGCCACCCCAACACGCCAGCTGTGATCAGCACGCCGACGACAATCGCGACGGTCAGCGTGCACGCCCAGTAGAGAACGGGGCCCGGCAGCCCGCGGGCCTGCTCGCCCCACGCGGCGGTGGGGTCAGCCGGCGTCGACGCCAGGCGGCCGGTCACGGTCAGCCAGTCGGTGATCCCACCCGACACGCGCCCGCCGACCAGGGTCGCTGCGAGCCAGGCGCCGGCGAAGGTCACCGTCGCGACCGCCACGACCAGGCCACCGACGACCGCGACGACGATCTCGAACCCGCCCGCGGGCGGCTCCTGGCGAACCGGGCGCGGGTCCATCAGCGCATCCCACCTGTGCCCGCGAGTCGCGCGGATCGGGAGTCCCGGCCCGAGATCGGGACCACGGTCGGGACGAACACCGGGACCAACTCCGGGACCGGGCTCCCGGACGCTCCGGACAGCACCCCTGCTGACCAAAGGAGCAACCCTTGAACCCCTACCGCAACCTCGATGACGCCTACCAACGACTCGCCCGGCACCCTGCCCGCCTCACGATCGCGAGCGGACCGGACGGAGATCTCGACGCCATCGTCGCAGCGATCCGAGATGACACCCCCGACAGCGAAGCGTCCGACCAGGCGCTCCGTCACTTGATCGCCGCCGGACGTTCCAACCGCGACGCGCTCACCGTCGTGCTCTACGCGCTCGCACCGGAGCTGCGCGCCCGGATCTCCCGAACCGCGACCGGCGAGTACCACGCCGACGCGCTCGGTGACCTCGCGCTCGTCATCCTCAGCAGCGACCTCGACCGACGCGGCCTTGCCCATCGGCTCGTCAACGGAGCTCACAATCGGGTCTGGCGCAACGCCCGCCGCGTCCACACCCGCGGCGTCGTCAACATCACCACGACCGTCCCCTGCCCACCCGACCGGCTGGCCCGCCTCCACGACCACCGGCCTGTCATCGCCACCGACGTCGCCGACGCCGTTGTCAACCGACTCGACCTGCAGCGGTTCCAGACGGCGATCGAGACGGCAGTAGCCGAGGGCAAGATCCCGCCGGAGGTGTGGGTCGCCTACCGCGACCACCGCCTCCATCGCGCCGTCGCCGTCGACCTGCCGCGAAGCAGCAGCAGGGAACGGGTGGCTGCCCATCGTGCGGCCCGCCGACTCGCTCCCTACATCGACACCTACCTCGGCCTCCACGCTGCATGACCCACACGCGCGAAGCCGCGCGGTTACCAACCCTCGACAGGCGCGCTGCGCCAAGCACTCGGCGGCGGAGGAGACTGGTCGCTTCGGGCCAAGGAGGCCGCCGGTCAGGAAGGCGAACAGCGACGTGGTGGACGACGGGACGGACGGTCGGACCTCCGGTGTGATGCCGGCGCTCGTGCGCGCCCGAGAGGCCGTTGACGCGAACTGGGTCGCACGCAGGCGCCAGGGCCACGAGCCCGACGAGAACGAGCAAACCAACACGCTGTTGCGCGCGGGGCACCCAGAGGTCCTGTATCAACAACTCAAGCCTCATGAGGAAGGCAAGATCGGGGCCGACTGGCTCTGGTGGTTCGTCGACAACAGCGGTGAATGCTTCGGTCTGCTCGTCCAAGCGAAGAAGCTCACCAGGACCGATCGCGGATGGGCCCTGGATGTCGCTTACGAGAGCGGCGACGAGTTGCAGATCCACAAGCTGCTGCGAGCGGCCGATCACTTCCAGGTCCCGGCTGCCTACGTGCTCTACGCCGGGGACGGCGAGTACCGGAACGGCCTCACGTGCGGACGAGCGCACGAGGTCGTGGACTGTGGCACGTGCGCCCGAGCCGGCGTGTCGATCCTTGCTGCCTTGTGTGTCAACAGCTACCTGACGATGCAGTACACCGCCGAGGAGGTCTTCGCATCCGCGATGCCGCTCGAGGATCTCGTCAGAGACGACGGCGGTCAGCTGAGGGACCTGAACCTACGTACCGTCACACCCGAGCTGAGGATGTTCCTGCTCATGGAGCAAGACGGTGCCCGACGCGTCGCCAAGGAGCTCCTGCGTCAGATCTCGAACCTCCGCACCGGGCAGTTGGGAGCCGTGGCCGAGGAGACGGTTGACCTCGGGGCTGAGCCGATCTTCACGGAGTTGCCTGCCGACCGAGGACATCTCTCGCGTCCGTACTTCCCGCATGTGCTCCAAGGGCTGCGCCACGCCCTCCCTTCCCCTGTGTCAGCGTTGCTGACCGAGGACGACCCAGCTGCGGTCCTCGAGTTCGAAGGTCTCGACGGAGTCGCCCTGTTTCGCGTATGAGCATCCAGCGCGAGAGGGATGGGCTGGAGGCGTAGCTGACCTCAGGGGTTCAGTCCTACGGCCTCGGAGATCAGCGCGGAATCGCGAGCAGGATCGAGCGAGGGACGCTCGTAGGTCTTGCCGTCCGGCAAGTTCTCAACCCAACGGGGATCAGCGAGCGCCCAGGCGTTGAGATCGAGTCCCTCGGTGGGCGGCTCGACGATGGTGAGCTGGTGGTCGTTCCCGACGAGGAGGTCGCCGAGGCGTTGCCCCCAGGCTCGGCCGGCGCCGTCGTTGTCGATGACGGCGACGATGGCGAGATCGTGGTGCTCGGCGTGGGTCGCGAGGCGCGCCGCGACCCTTTGATCAGGGGCCTGCGACCCGAGCACCGCGACGGCCGAGAAGCCAGCCTGGGCGGCGGTGAGGGCGTCGGGGATCCCCTCGCACACGACGAGGACACCCGGTCGGGGCGGGTTGCCGCTGCGGGCCCACGCGACGCGCGGGTTGGAGCCGAGCGCGGCCGCGGGGTTGTCGTACTTGGGCCCGTCGCCCGGCTCGAGGTAGCGGGCCTGGAGGTAGCGGACGTTGCCGGCCGGATCGAGCGCGGGGAGCACGGCGGCGATGCTGTTCCCGTACGGGAGGCCCCGCTGGCGGCGCATCATCCGGCGACCGGGATCGGCCCCGACGTGGTTGACCCGAACGATCTCATCGTGGAGGCCCCGCTCGTTCAGCCAGTCACGCACAGGTCTGCCGGCTGGGCTCCACAGGATCCGCTCGCACGCAGCCGCATAGCGGGTGACGGCCGGATCGAGTGGCACCACTCTCGGCGCCGCTGGGCGCGGCTTGCGGGCGAGATCGGGGAGGGGCTGATCGGGAACCATCCCGGCTCGTCGCGCGAGCCAGTCGATCGCCTCGGCCCGGGTGAGGCGTTGGGTGGCTGCGGCGAGGTCGATGGCGTCACCGCGGTGGGTGTCGTCACCGGACCAGCACCGCCAGCGTTCGTGACCGCGGTGGTCGGTGTGCATCGTCACCGACGCGTGGTGATCATCGTGTTCGGGCAGTGGGCAGTGCCACCGGCGGCCCCGCACATTGTGAGTCGCTGCTTCGGCGACGTGGTCGAGGAGGGCAGCGAGGTCGGTGCGGTCGAGCACGTCCTCGATCCGCCACCGCCCGGCGGGCTGCCCGCTGGTCACGTCCCCATCGCCGCGTCGGTGTCACACAGCCCGGCCTCGACGTCGGTGAGCACCGTCTGAACAACTGCGCCACGGCGCTGCAGCCGCCACAGGGCGCGGCCGCGGAGGAGTTGACCGATCCAGGAGCGTTCCCGTTCGGAGAGGGCGAACATCTCGGCGGCGACGCCGACCTGGTCGGGTGGTTGGCGCAGGATGATCCGGGTCTGGATGTCGGATAGCAATCCGGCGGAGATCTTGGCGATCGCGGTTCCGTCGTCGGACTGGGCGGTGAGGTCCGCGGGCCGGTGACAGATCAGCCAGGTCGACACCCCGTAGGTCCGCGAGAGCTTCAGGCTGCCTTGGAAGTGGCGCGCGCC
>JBOHEE010000129.1:0-6571 GCA_050700895.1 Nitriliruptorales bacterium
GCCCAGATGGCGTGCGACGCCAGCCCGGACGCGAGCTGCGCGTCGACGAGCGTCGGATCGGCGAGGAGCGGGAGGTAGGGATGGGTGGCGGGGCCGGCGAGCAGCTCGATGACCCCGGCCCCCTGGAGGTCCGCCCAGACCGCGAGCAGTCCGCCCGCCGCCTCGACGCGCTCGTGGATCTCGAGCAGCCGCGCGAAGTGCCGCCAGTGGAACGGGGCCAGCGACCGGACCGCGTCGTGGTCGGGCCCGTCGTAGGCGAGCCGCTGCTCCTCGGACTGCCACATCTGCGACGCGAGCCAGGTACCGAGGTCCCTCCGCAGCCGCCGGTCGGCGACCTGATGGGCGGCGACGGGGGTCACCGCGAGGGTCAGGACGTCACGGTGGCCCTCCTCGGCGAGCGTCAGGAGCAGCTGCGTCGTCGGCAGCCAGGCCTGGCCCCACGCCTCGAAGAGCCACTGCTCGCCGACCGGCCACACGCCGTGGTTGCGCACGTAGGGGAGATGGGTGTGGAGGACGAGGGCGACGTCCCCGGGCGCCGCCACCGCGTCAGTCCTTCCGTCGGGGGACTACGTCTCGCACTCCCCCGAGAGACTTGACCGACGGCTCAGTCGGGGGGGCTTGTGCCCCCCCGAGCCCCCCGGGCCCACTCCTTGAGTCCCCCGAACCCCCTCTCCGCCGGCGCCGGCAGAGGGCGATGAGGTCGAGACTCGACTCGAGCTGGTCGGCGCGCAGCCGGAACCACGACGGGCGCACGCGGTGGACGAGGGGGCGCAGCCCGCGCGGCCACGACGGCGGGTCGCCCCCGAGCACGTCGTGGAGCGGGCCGGTGACCCGTTCGACGAGCTGGAGGCCGGGGCCGTGGTGGACGCCGAGGAGGCCGCCGACGTGGAACCCGGCCGTGGTCAGCTCGTCACGGAGCTCGTCGGGCGAGAACTCGCGCACGTGGAAGGGGTTCGCCGGCCCATCCTGGTCCGGTGTGAAGGTCAGGCGGTTCGGGGTGGAGAGGATCAGCTCCCCGCGGGCGGCGAGGACGCGGCGCAGGCTCCCGAGGAGCGCCGGGACGTCCCACACGTGCTCGACGACCTGGAAGCAGACGACGAGGTCGATGCTCCCTGGCGCGAGCGGCAGGCGGGAGAGCTCCGCCACGACCGCCGCGACCTCGGGATAGGCCCGGTCGGCGTGGGCGGCGACCCGCTCGTCGAGGTCGACCGCGACCACGCGCTCGGCTCCCGCGCGGCGCAGCATCTCCGCCCCGTAGCCCTCGCCGCAGCCGGCGTCGAGGACGCGGAGGCCGGCGGCCTTCGCCGCCGCGAGCTCGTAGGCGACGACGTGGCGCTCGAACCAGTAGCGCTCGTCGGGGACGCCCGGCAGCGTGCGCTCGCCGGTCAGGACGAGGCTCTCGGGCTCCTCGGCGCTGGTCATCGGACCTCTGGCAGTTCGGCTGTTCCGGGTCAGGGTGCGAGTCCCGGCTCGCCCGAACGGTCCCCACGCAGGATTTGACGACCCGGAGGTGCGAACGGTAGCAAGCACCTGACAGGTCGTCCCCGCCGGATCCGGCAGATCCGACCTCTGCGACCACCCCGCCGGCTCCCCGACGCCGACCCGGAGCCGCCCCGGACCGCCAGGAGGCAACCTCCGTGAAGGTCATCGTCCCCGTCAAGCGCGTGCCGGACACCGCCGGCGAGAAGCCGCTCGACGAGAGCAGCCTCACGCTCGACCGCGACGCGGTGGAATCGGTCCTCTGCCCGATGAACGAGTACTCGATCGAGGAGGCCGTGCGGCTGAAGGAGGCAACCGAGGCCGAGGTCACGGTCCTGCTCGTCGGACCGGAGAACGCCCAGTCCACCATCCGCAAGGCGCTCTCCTACGGCCTCGACGGCGCCATCCAGATCTCCGACGACGCCATCGCGGGGTCCGACGCGATCGGGATCGCGAAGGTGATCGCCGCCGCGGTGAAGGACACCGAGTTCGACCTCCTCCTGATGGGTGCCCAGGCGACCGACGCGCGCACCTCGATCGTCCCTGCGGCGGTCGCGGAGATCCTCGGCCTGCCCTCGCTCACCTATGCGCGCAAGCTCGAGGTCGACGGCGACAAGGTCACCGTCCACCGCGAGACCGACGAGGGCTGGGAGGTCGTGGAGTCCACGCTCCCGGCCGTCGTATCCGTCGTCGAGGCCATCAACGACCCGCGCTACCCGTCGTTCAAGGGGATCATGGCGGCGAAGAACAAGCCGCTCGAGGTCCGCTCGCTCGGCGACATCGGCCTCGACGCCGCCCAGGTCGGCCGCGACAACGCCTGGGCGATCGTCACCGAGGCGACGCCCCGCCCCCCGAAGGAGGCGGGCAAGAAGCTCCAGGACGACGGGGACGGCGCCGCCGGGGCCGCCGCGCTCGCCGACTGGCTCGTGGAGCAGAAGATCATCTGACCCCGGCACGACGTGCCGCGACGCGACCACCGAGGAGCTCGAACCGATGACGGAGTTGCTGGTCCTCATCGACCACGCGGAGGGCAGGCCGCGCAAGATCTCGACGCAGATGTTGACGCGGGCGCGACAGCTCGCGGCCGACGCCGGCGATTCCGTGGCCGCGGCGTGGCTCGGGCCTGGTGCGGCGGACGGAGCCGCGGAGCTGGGCGCGTTCGGCGCCGAGAAGCTCTACTCCTGGGACTCGGAGGACGCGACGGGCTACGTGACGCTGCCGATGGTCGAGGCGCTCGAGAAGGTGTTCGAGCAGTCGGGGGCGGAGCGGCTGCTGTTCCCGTCCTCTGACTTCTACAAGGACGTCGCCTCGCGGCTCGCGATCCGGCTCGAGGCGGGGATCATCACCGACGCGTCGGGGGTCGACGTCGTCGACGGAACCTTCGTCGTCACGAAGGAGGTCTTCGGCGGGCAGACGATCACGAAGTCGAAGGTCGCCGACGGCCACCGCGCCCTGGTGGGCGTGAAGCCGAACGCGTTCGCGGCGGAGGAGGGTGACGGCGGCTCGCCAGAGGTCGTCGAGCTCGACATCTCCGTGTCCGACGACGCGAAGAAGGCCCGGGTGGTGGAGACCGTCGTCCAGGCCGAGGGCGGCCGGCCCGACATCGCCGAGGCGGCGATCGTCGTCGCGGGCGGACGTGGGCTCGGCGACGAGTCCGGCTTCGAGCTCATGGGTGAGTTCGCCGACGCGTTGGGCGCCGGGCTCGGAGCGAGCCGCGCGGCCGCCGACGCGGGCTGGATCCCCCACCGGCACCAGATCGGCCAGACCGGCAAGACCATCTCGCCGCAGCTCTACATCGGCTGCGGGATCTCCGGGGCGATCCAGCACCGCGCCGGGATGCAGACCTCCCAGCTCATCGTCGCCATCAACAAGGACGGCGAGGCCCCGATCTTCAACATCGCCGACTTCGGTGTCGTCGGCGACCTCTACAAGGTCGTGCCGAAGCTCATCGAGGAGATCAAGAAGCGCAAGGGCGAATAGCGTCCGCACTCCCCTGATCAGTCGGGGGCCTACGCGTCGCGTTCCAGGGGAGACTTGGAGGGGACGCTCCGCTTCTTGAGGCCCCCGAACCCCCTACGCTCTCCCGCCACCCTGCGGAAGAGGAGCGGCGCGTGGCTGCCAGGTGGGATCGGCGCAGTCTCTCGGAGCAGCGCCGCATCCGCAGCCTCCTCCTCGAGGACTGGCTCGGCGCCACGGCCGCCTTCAGCCCCTTCTGGGGCGAGCACCTCGCCGAAACGGGCGTCGAGCCGTCGTCGATCCGAACGGTCGAGGACCTCCAGCGGCTGCCCAGCGCGCGCGAGCGGGACCTCCTCGGACGGGGCGGCGCCGGCTCGCCGGCCCTCGTTCTGCGTCCCACCGAGGACCAGGTCAAGGCGCGCGCGAACTTCGCCCTGCTCCGACGCGTCGCGCGCGACATCCGCCGGTCGGGCCTCGGCGGCAAGCGGCGCGCACTCCTCACCGAGTTCAAGCCGGTCCAGCTCGTCCCGTCGGGCCGTGACGGCGACCTGACCCTTGCGTACACCCGCGCGGACCTCGACCGTCTCCACCGCGCCGGGGCGCGGGCCGCGGACGTCCTCGGCCTCGGCAGCGACGACTACCTCGTGTCGGTCGTGCCTGCCGACCGCTCTCTCACCTTCTGGTCCGTCTACCACCTCGCACTGGGCACCTCGATGCTCGCCGCACACGCCGGCGACGACGTGGAGGCCGCGGTGGCTGCCTTCGCGCGCATGCCGGTGACGGCCGTCGCCGCTCCCGCGGAAGGGGCGGCGGAGTGGGCGGACCTGCTGGCTGCGGAGGGCGTCGACCTCGGAAGGGTCCGGACGGTCGTCCTCGTCGGAGCGCCCGGCGACGAGCGCGGGTCGGTGGTCGAGGCCTGGCGGGCGGCGGGTGCCGCCTCCGACGCCCGCGTCCTCGGGTTGTGGTCGCCACCGGGTGTCCGCGCGCTCTGGGGGGAGTGCGCAGAGTCCGCAGCAGGGGGCGCCGGCACCGGCTTCCACACGTACCCGGACCTCGAGGTCCTCGAGCTGGTCGGAGCCACGGGACGCCCGAGCCCTGGCGGCGGCGACATCACCTACACCTCGATGGGCTGGAACGGCACGGCGCTGATCCGCTACCAGACGGGGGACCACGCCGCCGGGCTCGTCGAGGACCCATGCCCCGCGTGCGGTCGCACGGTCCCGCGTGTCGTCGGTCCCGTCTCACCCGGGGCGTGGGAGCCGCTGCTCGCCACCGGGAGCGGGGACGTCCGCATCGACCTCCGCGGGATCGCGGTGGTGCTCTCCAGAGAGGACGGCATCGAGGCCTGGCGCGCCGAGGTCCGGACGTCGGATCGCGGGGCCGACGAGTACGTGGTGTACGTCGCGGGTCAACCTCGAGATGGCCTCTCGCACCGCCTGGCCACGGCGGTCGGCCACCCCCCCGTGGCAGTCACGTCCGAGCTGCGCGGTGAGTTGGAGGAGCGGGTCGCCGAGGTCGGCGGCGTCTTCGAAGACGCCCGCTGACGTGGACGAGCCGCAGCCGGCGACTCGCGCTCGAGAGCCCCTTTCCCGCGACTACCGGCAGTTCTGGTCGCCACGACCCTCTCGAACCTCGGTGACGGGCTTCGGCTCACCGCGATTCCGCTGCTCGCGGTGACCCTGACCCGAGACCCCCTGCTCGTCGCGGGGCTGTCCGCGCTGATGTTCCTGCCCTGGGTCGTCGTCGGCCCGGTGGGCGGCGTGCTGTTCGCACTTGCGAGGGCACTCCCGTTCGGCATCGACGCCGGCACGTACCTGATAGCGGCGCGTTGGTGGCGCGGGTGCGCACCGACCTCGGACCGAGCCGAGCGAAGGCAGCCGCCACGACCCTGCGTGCGGACGTCATCGAGGGCCTGCGGTGGCTGTGGCAGCACGAGTTGCTGCGTCCGCTCGCGGTCGCGGTCGCGCTCGTCAACCTCGGGGTGTCAGCGATCGGGGCGCTGCTGGTGCTCTTCGCGGTGGACGTGCTCGGTCTGCCCGCCGTCGGCTACGGATTCCTGATCGGGGTCGGCGCGGCCGGGGGACTGCTCGGGACGCTCATCGCAGGACCGGTGGTCGCGAGGTTCGGCAGGACGGCGAGTATGGCGGTGGCGGCGGGCATCGCCGGGGCCTCGATGCTCACCCTCGCCCTGGCCCCGAGCGCTGTCGTGGCGGGGGCGTCGCTCTTCGTCGGGTTCGCAGCGGTGTCGCTCTTCAACGTCGTTGGGCGGTCGGTCCGGCAGGCCGTGACGCCGACTGCCATCCTCGGACGGGTCGTCGCCGGCTTCCGATTCGTGGGCATGAGCACCGTGCCGATCTCGGCCGTGCTCAGCGGGATCCTGGCCAGCCTGCTCGGCCTCCGGGCGCCGTTCATTCTTGGCTTGGATTCGGCCTGGTGCTCGTAGCCGCGGTCGTGATGTGGCGCGTGCTCAACGATGAGGCGATCGCGGGGGCGATCGAGGCCAACCCCGACCTCCACTGACCGCGATCGACAAGCGGACGTGGTTGTACGGCACGGAGGGGTGCTCCGTGCTCGTACAGCCTGAGGGGGAGGGTTCTACGCGGGGCAGGTTGGTGGATCAGGGGTCCGGACCGTCACGCTCGCGGCCGTGGGGTCCGTCGCGTTGCCGTTCGTGGGGGGCGGGTTCGAGTCGGGTCCGTGCCGGCAGCGACCGGAAGGTCCGTCCCTCGCGGGTGATGGTGTACACGCCGGTGTGGGGGTCCAGCCGTTGCGTCCAGCCGCGGCGGTGGATGAGGGCGTTGTGGCGGGAGGCGCCGAGCAGGATGACGTTGTCGGGGTCGTGATCCACGCCCCAGGCCTGCGGTCGGATGTGGTGGTACTCGCTGGCGGCGGCGGGCAGGTCGGAGCCGGGGAAGCGGTCGCCGATGTCGCGTGCCCGCACCGCCCACTTCACCTTGGTGGGCAGACGCTTCGCCTTGCGCGACTTCGAGGTTGCCAGCGGCCGTTTGCCGTCGAACAGCACCGCGCGCACGTCCGCGTCGCCGGCGAGGATCTCGCACCAGGTCGCCGTCAGTGAGGGCAGGAACCCCGGCACCGCACTGTCCAGGATCCCCGCGGCCTGCTTGCGCGCCTCGTC
>JBOHEE010000130.1:0-19654 GCA_050700895.1 Nitriliruptorales bacterium
GCGCTCGACGGGTCGCCCGGGACCGCGAGGTCCCCGCCGCGCGGGGACCCGGGAGCGACCGCCACCCGCTCGCGCCCGTCGGCGAGGACGTCCCGGGTCACGTCGACGCCGAGGTGGGCGAGGAGCCGCTCGGTGTGGTCGCGGCTCGGGTGCGGGCTCGTGATCTCGGTCTCCCCGTCGGCTCCGAGTCCCGCGAGGAGGACGGCGGTCTTCACCTGGGCGCTCGCGACCGGGCTCTCGAGTGAGGTGCCACGGAGCCGGCCGCCCTCCACGACGAGGGGCGGCAGTCGGTCGCCGGCCCGCGCGCGCAGGCGGGCCCCCATCGCGGCGAGGGGTGCGATGACCCGGTCGACGGGGCGGCGGCGGAGGGACGCGTCTCCGGTGAGGACGGTTATCCCGTCGATGCCCGCGGCGACGCCGGCGAGCAGGCGCAGGGCGGTGCCGGAGTTGCCGCAGTCGACGACCTCGGTCGGCTCCGAGAGCGGCCCGGAGACCTCGCCTTCGAGGGAGCCGCCGACGTCGCGCAGGGTGACCTTCCCGCCGAGGGAGCGGAGCGCCGCCGCGGTCGCGCGGACGTCCTCGCTGGTGGCGAGGCCGGAGACGCGGACGGGGTCCGAGGCGAGCGCGCCGACGATCAGCGCACGGTGGCTGAGCGACTTGTCCCCCGGCACGTGAACCGTCCCCGCGATCGGCGAGGGATGGACCCGGATGCGGTCGGGGACGGGGCGATCGCCCGAAGCGCCGGCCACGGTCGCGTCCATCTCGCTCATCTCCTCACGTGTCGGCTCCGAGCGTGCCACGTCCCTCGTCGCGCCCGCGAACCTGGATCGTGAGCCGATCGGGCAGCATGTTGCCCGAACGGTTCACGATCGCGGGCATTTCCCTCACCTGGACTCGATGTGGCTCTCCACGCCTCGCGAGGCGAGGACGGTTCGTGCCCGCTCGGCGTTCTCGCGGCCGGCCACGGACACGACGAGCGCGCCGCGGTCGCCGATCTCGGCGTGCCGCATGTGGAGGTCCTCGATGTTCACGCCGGCCGCGCCGAGCGCGGTCGTGACCTCGGCGAGCCGCCCGGGCCTGTCCTCGATGGGGACGACGAGGTCGAAGGGGGCAGCGTCGGTCACCTTGCCCGGGAGCAATCCGCGGCCCTCCCGCCCCGACCGCAGGAACGCGAGCACCGCGTCCCGGTCGCCGTGTTCGAGGGCGTCGCGAAGCCCGTGCAGGGCGGTCACGAACCCGTCGAGCGCAGCCAGGACCGCGTCGCGGTTCTCCTCGAGGATGCCCGACCAGAGCGACGGGCTGCTGCCGGCGACCCTGGTGACGTCGCGGAAGCCGCCGCCGGCCATCGCGAGGACGCCAGCGGAGCCTTCGGCGGTCTCAGCGGCGTAGGACATGAGTGCCGACGCCAGCACCTGCGGGAGGTGACTGACGACCCCGGCGACGCGGTCGTGGGTCGCGGGATCGACCGCGAGGACGCTCGCGCCGATCGCGCGGAGGAACGCGGCGAGTCGGTTGAAGGCGCCGGGGTCGGAGGACTCGGTCGGGGTGAGGACCCAGGTCGCGCCCTGGAACATGGTCCCGTCCGCGGCGTCGAGGCCCTCGCCTTCGCTGCCGACCATGGGGTGGCCGCCGACGTACGCGGCCCGCCGGTCCGCGGGCTGCCGGGCGAGGCTGCGCTCGACGTCGGCGACGATCCTCGCCTTCACGCTGCCGAGGTCGGTGACGACCGCTCCGGCCGACAGCTTCGGTGCGATGCGGTCGGCGAGCTCGGGGACGGCGGCGACCGGGACGCCGAGGACGACGAGGTCCGCCTCCCCTGCGACCTCCTCCGCCCTGCCGGCTGCGTCGGCGACGCCGCGTTCGACCGCCGCCGTCGCGACGTCGGCGTCGCGGTCCGCGACGAGGACCCGCACCACACCGGGGACGACGCGGGCGGCGAGCGCGACCGAACCCCCCATGAGCCCGCAGCCGACCACCGCGACGGTCTCGAACGGCGGCGTCGGGGACGTCGGGGACGGGATCCTCGCGCTCACTCCGGGAGGTCCGTCCGGAGCTGGCGGGCGTCGTGGAGGTAGACGTGGCGGAGCTCCGCCGGGGTCCGCGTCGTCTGGACGTGGAGGAGCACGCGGATGCAGAGCGGGATGCCGCCCTCGATCTCGAGCTCGCGGGCGCAGAGCAGTGGGACCAGGTTGAAGCCCGCCTCGCGCGCCGCCTCGGCCGGGTAGGCGCCGGACACGTCGTCGGTGGCGGTGAAGAGGATGCTGACGACGTCGTCCTGGTCGAGCTCGTTGCGGCGGAAGATCTCGCCGAGCAGCTCCTGGGTCCTCATGAGGGCCTGCTCGCGGCTGTCCTGCTCAAGAGTGGTCGCGCCGCGGATGGCCCGCATCCGCGGGACGCCCGCATGATCGGCGGTGCCGGCGGTGGCCGGCTGCTGCTCGTTCATCTTCGTGCGCTCTTCCTCGGCCGGTCACGGCCCGACCCGCCGCGCTCGACCGCCTGGTGCAGCAGCGCGATCTCCTTCTGGGTCAGCGGGCGCCAGTGTCCCTGACGGAGGTCGCCGAGCTCCACCCCGCCGTACGCGATGCGGGCGAGCCGCTCGACGGGGGTTCCGATCGCGTCGAACATGCGCCGGACCTCGCGCTTGCGGCCCTCGTGCATGGTGATCTCGATGAGCGACTTGCCGTGGCCCTCACCCAGCAGCCGGACGCTGTCGGCCGCCGCCGGGCCGTCCTCGAGCTCGACGCCGTCGCGGAGCTGCGCGAGCTGCCGTCGGCTCGGGCGCCCGTTGACCTGTGCCACGTACATCCGCGAGACCTCGAACGAGGGGTGGGTGAGGGCGTGCGCGAGGTCGCCGTCGTTCGTGAGCAGGAGCAGGCCCTCGCTGTCCATGTCGAGCCGGCCGACCGCGAAGATCCGGGTCTGCACGTTGACGAGGTCGAGGACGGTCGGGCGGCCCTGCGGGTCGTCCGCGGTCGTGACGACGCCCTGCGGCTTGTTCAGCATGAGGTAGACGAGGTCGGGGTTGACGTTCACGCGTTCGCCGTCGACGCGGACGTCGGCGGTCTCCGGATCGACCTTGCGTCCCGGCTCGGCGACCTCGCCGCCGACCGTTACACGTCCCTGGGCGATGAGCTCGTCGCAGAAGCGCCGTGACCCGACTCCGGCTGCCGCGAGCACCTTCTGCAGGCGCTCCTCGCGGCCGCCGTCGCCTCGGGTCACGTCTCCTCCGCGCCTGCTGTTGCGTTGGTGTCGGGATCGTCGCCGGTTTCGCCCGCGGCGTCGTCCCCGGGGTCCTCTTCGGTGTCAGGAGCAGGGTCGGGATCGGCCGCCGCCACCGCCCGCAGGGCCTGGTCGAGGCTCGCGGTGGCGTTGCGAGCGGCACGCTCCAGCGCCTCGGTGAGGCCGTCCATCTCGCGCTCACGCGCACCCCGGACGCGCTCGACGGTACCCGAGTCCGGGCCGGGGTCGGTGCCGTCGTCGTCCACGAACGGGTCCGCGTCGGGGTCCCACCGCCCGCGCCCGGTGGAGGGCAGGGCCTCCCCCGAGGCGAGCCGGGACCGGGCCGCCGGCAGGAGCCCCGGTGGCGGCTCGTCGGGGGCGGGGCCGTCGACGAGGAAGTCGGTGAGCGGGGGCAGCTCGGCGAGGCTCGCGAGGCCGAGCTTCTCGAGGAAGGTGGTCGTCGTGCCGTAGAGGATGGCCTGCCCGGGGCCGTCGTCGCGTCCGACCTCGTCGACGAGGCCGCGGGCGACGAGGGTCCGCAGCGTCGCGTCGGGGTCCACCCCGCGGATCTCGCCGACCTCCTGGCGTGAGATGGGCTGCTTGTAGGCGACGACGGCGAGCGTCTCGAGGGCGGGCTGGGTGAGACGACCGGAGCGGCCGGTCAGGAGCCAGCGCTCCAGGTACGGGGCGGCCTCGGGGGCGCTGTACATGCGCCAGCCGCCGCCGGCCTCGCGCACGACGAAGCCGCGACCCTCCTCCTCGCAACGGGCCGCGAGGGTCTTGAGCTCCTGCTCGACCTCGGTCTTCGAGGTCTCGAGCACCTGGCAGAGCGTCGAGAGGTCCACGGGCTCGTCGGCGATGAAGAGGATCGCCTCCAGCGCCCGGCGGGTCTCGTCGTCCACGTCGTCGTCCTCCGTGCTGTCAGGGTCTGGCGGGGCCCTCGCCCCGGGGATCCGGCTCCATCTCGTCGAGCTCGACCGTGTCCAGCTCCGTGCCGCCCTCGAGGTGGCGCACCGTGACGTCCCCGAAGCGGGTCACCTGGTCGAGTTCGAGGTGACCGAGCTTGTAGAGCTCGAGGATGGCGAGGAAGGCGACGATGCGCTCGGACCGCCCGAGCCCCCGGACGAGCGTGCGGAAGGTCGCACCCTCGGGTGGCAGGCCGCTGAGGATGCGGCGGGCGGCGTCGCGCACGGTGACCGCCGTCGCGTGGATGTGCCCGACGCTGACCTTCGGCTCCGGGCGCGGCGCGAGGGCGACGGCGGCGAGGGGCGCAAGCCCCTCCGGCTCGATGCCGAGCTGCGCGTCGGGCACGAGGCCGCGCAGCTGCGGCTCGAGCGCCACCTCGCGGCCGTGGTAGTCCTCGTTGTCGACGAGGAGGGACGCCAGGCCCGCGCTCGCCTCGCGGAACGCGCGGTACTCGAGGAGGCGCGCGTACAGGACGTCCCGGGCCTCCGCGAGCAGGTCGGCGAGGACGTCGCCCTCCTCCGCCGGCAGCAGCCGCGCGGCCTTCAGCTCGATCAGCGTGGCGGCGACGACGAGGAAGTGGGTCGCTGTGTCGAGGTCGAGCCGCTCGATGCCCATCTCGTCCTCGTCGAGGCGCAGCGAGGCGAGGAAGTCACCGGTGATGTCGGCGAGGTCGACGTCGGACACGTCGAGCTTCCGCCGCGCGATGAGCTGCAGCAGGAGATCGAACGGGCCCTCGAAGGACTCGATCCGGACGTGGTAGCCGCCGCCCGGGTACTCGAGGGTGTCGGCGCCGCCGTCGCCGGGAGCGTTCGTGGTCAGGGTCGGGCCTCCGCGGGTGCGGTCCGGCCGAGGCTACTGACGGCCCCCTGGCCGAGCGAGGAACCCCCGCGTCTCTCCACCACGGAGGCGACTCGTCGCTCTGACGGCCGGAGGTCGGCTCGGGGCCTTCGACGGCTGGGTCCCGAGGTAGGTTGCCGTCGCCAGGCGGAGGTCATGCCGCCGCGGTGGCGCCGGGCGGAGGGACACTCTTGGGCGCGCGCTTCGAGGAGCTCGCGTGGTGCGAGACCTCCATGGGAGGCCTCAGCCTGCGACGACGACGGGAGCCGTCACTCGACGTCGACGTCTACGAGGCGAAGCTCGACGACGAGTTCCTCATGTCGAGCCTGTTCACGGTCGCGGAGGTCGAACTCGCCCGTCTCGGCCTGGCGGCGTGGCCGGGCTCCGACCTCGACGTCGTCGTCGGCGGACTCGGGCTCGGCTGCACCGCACAGGCGGTGCTCGACGACCCGCGCGTGCGCACGCTCGTCGTCGTGGAGGCGGTGCCCGAGCTGATCGAGTGGCACGAGCGTGGGCTCCTGCCCGACGCCGAAGGGCTCGCCTCGGACCCGCGGACCCGTCTCGTGCGCGGTGACTTCTTCGCGCTGGTGGACGGTCGGGGCTTCGACCCCGACGCACCGGGACGCCGCTTCCACGCCGTCCTCGTCGACATCGATCACACGCCCCGCAACGTCCTCGACCCGAGCCACGCCGCCTTCTACACGCCCGCCGGTCTCGGTCGTCTCACCCATCACCTCCACCCGGGCGGCGTCTTCGCGCTGTGGTCGGACGACCCCCCCGACGCCGACTTCGTCGCGGTCCTCGAGGAGGTCTTCGCCCGGGTGGACGCGCACGTGGTCAGCTTCCCCAACCCGCTCACCGGCGGGGAATCGACCAACACCGTCTACGTGGCGACGTGAACGACGGCGCTCAGTCGCTCCAGGGGCCGACACCGGTGACCGTGGTCGGTCTGATCCGGATCACGTAGCCCGGCGGCGGGTCGGGCATCGGCGGGAAGGAGTCGCCGGCCCCCGCGCCCAGGTAGCGCTCGGCGAGTCGGGACAGCAGCTCCGGCGCCCCACTCCCGGTGACCTCAGCCTCCCCGTTCACCACGAGGTACTCGCGGAGCCCCGGTGGGCGGACGACGTCGCTCTCGAAGGACACGGCCACCCGGGGGTCGCGACGGAGGTTGCGCAGCTTGCGCTGGTCGAACAGCGTCCCGACGAGGAGGTCGTCGCCGTCGACGTCGACCCACGCCGATGTCACGTGCGGGCTGCCGTCCTCGTTCAGCGTGACGAGGTGGGCGATCGGCGCGGAGAGGAGGAACGCCCGCGCCGCGTCGCCGAGCACCATGCCCGCCTCCTCAGCGGCTCGCGGCGCGCAGGTACTGGCGGGTCGAGAGCGGCACGAAGACGACGAGGATGATCCCGACCCAGATCAGTGTGTAGAGAACCGGGTGCCGCAGCGACCACGCGTCGGTCACCATCAGCTCCGGGCTCGTGTTCCCGAACAGCTCCCTCGCCGACTGGGTCAGGGCCGAGACGGGGTTCCACTCCGCGAACGTCTTCAGGGGACCCGGCAGTCGCCGCTCGTCGACGAACGTGTTCGCGATGAACGTCAGGGGGAAGATCACGAGGAAGGACGCGTTGTTGATCACCTCCACGCTCGGAACGATCAGGCCCACGAAGGCCATCACCCACGAGAAGGCGTAGGCGAACAGCAGCAGCAGCAGGAACCCACCGACCGCGTCGAGGACCGATCCCCGCACGCGCCAGCCGACGATGAGCCCCGTCAGCGCCATGATGACGAGCGACAGGACGTTGTAGATGATGTCGCTCGCGGTCCGGCCGACGAGCACCGCCGACCGCGCCATGGGCAGCGACCGGAAGCGGTCGATGATCCCCTTCTGCATGTCCTCGGCGAGTCCGGCGCCGGTGAACGTGGCGCCGAAGATCACCGTCTGCGCGAAGATGCCCGCCATCAGGAACTCGCGGTAGGACACGCCGGGAATCTGGATCGAGCCGCCGAACACGTACGAGAACAGCACCACGAACATGATCGGGCTGATGAGCACGAAGATGAGGACCTCCGGCACGCGCCGGATCTTGATCACGTTGCGCTTCGCAACGATCGCGCCGTCGGCGAGCACGTAGCGGAGCCCGGTCATGGCACCATCTCCTGGTCGTGGGTCCTTCCGGCGCTGACGGCCGCTTCGCCCTCGGGCTGCTCCTCCTCGGCGTGATGGCCGGTCAGCGTCAGGAACACGTCGTCGAGCGTCGGGCGCCGCAGCCCGACGTCGAGCAGGCGCACGCCGGCCGAGTCGAGCTCGCGGACGGCGGCGACGAACGCATCGGTGCCGTCCCGCAGCGGTGCGGTCAGGTGTCGGGTGTGCGCCTCGACGTAGACGTCGCCCTGGCACAGCCGGCCGAGAATCTCGTTCGCCCGCGGCAGCTCCTCGTCGGTCGCGACGACCACCTCGATGCGCTCGCCGCCGACCTCGCGCTTCAGGTCGTCGGAGGAGCCGTGGGCGATCGCGCGGCCGCGGTCGATGACGAGGATGTCGTCGCAGAGCCGGTCGGCCTCCTCGAGGTACTGGGTCGTGAGCATCAAGGTCGTGCCCCGACCGACGAGCTCACGGATGACATCCCACAGCTCGAGCCGGCTGCGGACGTCGAGACCGGTGGTCGGCTCGTCGAGGAACAGCACCGCCGGGCTCGCCACGAGGGCCCCGGCGAGATCGAGCCTCCGGCGCATGCCGCCCGAGTACGTCTTCACCGGTCGGTCGCCGGCGTCGGCGAGGTCGAACCGCTCGAGCAGCTCGCGAGCTCGGGCCCGGGACTTCACGCGGCCGAGCCGGTAGAGACGCCCGATCATGTCGAGGTTCTCGAAGCCGGTGAGCGTCTCGTCCACCGCCGCGTACTGCCCCGACAGACCGATGATCTCGCGCACGCGCTCGGGCTCGCGGGTCACGTCATGGCCGGCGACGAACGCGGTGCCCGCGTCCGGCGCGAGCAGCGTGGTGAAGATCCGCACCGCCGTCGTCTTGCCAGCGCCGTTCGGTCCGAGCAGGCCGAGGATCGTGCCCCTCGACACCGAGAGGTCGAGACCGTCGAGCGCGACGACGTCGCCGTAGCGCTTGACGAGCCCGACCGCCTGGATGATCTCGACTGCCTCCACGACCACCTCTTCCACTTCCCTCTCCGTCACCTCACGCCGGAGCAAGCCGGCGACTGTATCGCGGCCACGGTCGGCGCCGAGACTGCCTCCGCTTGCGGACAGATCCTGTCCGCAGTCCTGGCTAGGGCGCATCCCGCCCTCGGTCCGCGCTTCCACGGATCAGGCAGACGTCGCTGCAACAGCGAACTCATCGGTCCTATGCCGGCGAGGCCGCGGCGTTCGCCCCGCGCGCAGCCGTGAGTGGTCGCGCGGGTCGGGTCAGAGGCCGAGGCGGTGGCGGACGAGGACGGGGGGCTCGACCGGCTCGTCACCGATGACGATGCAGCGCGCGAGGGCCTCGGCCGCGCGGTCGGCCTGCTCCACGTTGCGGGCGTGGATCCTGACCGCGACGGCGTCGCCGTCGAGCTCGTCGCCGATGCTGGCGAGGACCTCGAGGCCCGGGGCGTGGTCGAGGCTCCCGCCCTCGCCGACGGCCAGCTCGTGGGCGACGTTGCCGATCTCCCGGCAGTCCATTGCCACGATGACGCCTGGACGCGCGCGCCACTCGCGGACGACGGGAGCTCGTTCGAGCACGGACCAGGGGTCGTCGGCGACGCGGCTGTCGCCGCCCTGGGCGGCGATCATGTCGCGGAGGCGCTCGAGGGCACGACCGCTCGCCAGGTGCTCCTCGATCTCGGCCCGGGCCTCGTCGGTCCCCCGGCCGGTCGTGGTGAGCAACGCCGCGGCCAGCTCGACCGAGAGGTCGCGGAGGCGCCCCGGCGCCTCGTCGCGCAACACCTCGATCGCGTGGGCGACCTCGAGTGCGTTGCCGACCGCGACACCCAGCGGCTGCGACATGTCGCTCACGAGCGCGGCGGTCCGGCGACCGTGGGCCTCGCCGATGCGGACACAGAGGTCGGCGAGCGCCCTCGCGTCCTCCTCGTCGCCGAGGAAGGCGCCGGCTCCGGTCTTCACGTCGAGCACGATGTGCGCCGCTCCCCCGGCGATCTTCTTGCTCATGACGCTCGAGGCGATGAGGGCGGCGCTGTCGACGGTCGCCGTGCGGTCGCGGAGGGTGTAGACGTGCTTGTCGGCGGGGACGAGCTCCTCGGTGGCGGCCGCGACCGCGATCCCGACCCGCTCCACCTGCGAGCGGAGCTCCTCCGGGGTGAGGTCGACGCGGAGCCCGGGGATCGACTCCAGCTTGTCGAGCGTCCCGCCCGTGTGACCGAGCGCACGACCGGAGAGCTTGGCGAGCTGGGCGCCGGCGGCGGCCACGAGCGGCCCGACGACGAACGTCGTCGTGTCGGCGACCCCGCCGGTCGAGTGCTTGTCGACCGTGGGGCCGGACAGGTCGGAGAGGTCGACCGTCGCCCCGGACGCGACGAAGACCTCGGTCAGCGCCACCGCTTCGCCCTCGTCGAAGCCGTTCAGGAGGCCGGCCATGAGGAGCGCGGCCATCTGGTCGTCGCCGACCGAGCCGTCGAGGTAGCCGCCGACGACCTCGCCGATCTCGTCGCGCTCGAGCCGGCCGCCCGAGCGCTTGCGCAGGATCAGTTCACGGACGTCCACGGACCACGTTCCTCCGCCTCGGTATGCCGGTCTCGCGCGGGGAACCTAGAGGACCCGCCCGCTCATGGCTTCGGGCCCGAACGGCATCTGGCCGGGGCTGCGTCCTGACAGCCAGACGTGGCGGTCCCGGACCAGCTCCACGGCGATCTCCGCGCCCGAGTTCCCCACTCCCACGATGAGCACGTCGCCGTCACGTAGCTGGCTCGGGTTCTTGTAGTCCGCCACGTGGAGCTGAACGATCCTCGCGTCCAGCTCGGAAGCGAACTCGGGCAGTCGTGGCTCCTGGAAGTCGGCCATCGCCACGACCACGTTCTCCGCCTCGAACTCTTCGTCGCCGGCGGTTGCCAGGAAGCGGTCACCGTCTCTGGTGAGTCGATCCACCCTCACGCGATGACGGATCGGAAGCTCGAAGCGGCGCGCGTACGACGCCAGATAGTCGGCCGCTTCGTCTTTGGTGGGAAATCCCCAGTCCTCACCGGGTATGGGCATTCCGGGCAGGTTGTTGAATCGGTTGGGGGTGAAGAGACGCAACGAGTCCCAGCGGTTCTCCATGCGTCACCGGTCCGCTCGTCGGCGTCGACGATCAGGAAGGGCACCCCCGCCCGAGTCAGGTGATAGCCGACCGCCAGTCCGGCCTGACCTCCCCCGATGACCAGGGTGTCGATGCGCTCACGAGACGCTCGTGATGGGTGCAGGCGAGGACAGGTCGTCATCTGGCAAGGCGCGGCGAGTGCCGCGTAGCAGCGCTGCGCAAGCGAGTCCGCAACGCCGCCAGGGGCGATCTGGACCGGCCAGACGCGCGCCGAAGTCGGGCACCAGGCTCCTAGGACAGCTTGCGAACGATGGACGCGTCGGCCCCCGACTCGCGCAGATCGGTGAGGAGGTCGGCGATCCCCTGACGCACGATGCGGCCGCGATCGACGCTGATGCCGAACTCGGCGCGCAGCCGGAGCCGCGCCTGCTCGAGCTCGAGCAGCTCCTGCGACGTCAGGTAGACGGTGATCTTCGTGTCGTGGCCCGACCGACCGCTCGCCTCGCCGTTCGCGAGGTCCGGCGTCTCGTCCCCGCCCCGCCGGCTGCCGCCACGGATCGGGGTGACGCTCGCATCGGGGTTCGTGCGGAAGAGCTCCTCGGCGCCGGGCAGGCTAGCCCGTCGGCTCACGCGACATCACCTCCCGGGCGAGGTCGCGGTACGCGTCCGCACCCTTCGACTCCGGCGCGTAGGTGAGGATCGGCTCGCCCGCAACCGGCGCCTCGGCAAAGCGGATCGTGCGGGAGACGGTCGTCTTGAACACGAGGTCGCCGAAGGCTTCGTGGACGCGGGCGAGGACCTCGCGGGCGTGGATCGTCCGCGTGTCGACCATCGTCGGCAGGATCCCCTGAACCTCAAGTTCAGGGTTAAGGCGCTCGCGCACCTTCTCGATCGTGTTCATGAGCAGCGTCATGCCGCGGAGGGCGAAGTACTCGCACTCCAGCGGGATGACCACCCCGTCCGCGGCGGTCAGCGCGTTGATCGTGAGGAGGCCGAGGCTCGGTGGGCAGTCGATGAGGATGTGGTCGTAGCGGTAGCGAACGCGGTCGAGCACACGGCGCAGGCTCTGCTCGCGTGCGACCTCCTGCACGAGGAGGATCTCGGCGGCCGCGAGGTCGATGTTCGACGGCAGGATGTGGAGCCGCGGCACCGACGTCTCGCGGAGCACGTCCTCGACGGTGGTCTCGTCCCCCATCAGCAGGTTGTAGACGCTGTGCTCGACCGCATGTGGTTCCATGCCCATGCCCACGCCGAGCGAGCCCTGGGGGTCCATGTCGACCAGCAGGACCCGGTTGCCGAGTTCGGCGAGCGCCGCCCCGAGGTTGATCACCGACGTCGTCTTGCCCACGCCGCCCTTCTGGTTCGCGAACGCGAGGGCCAAGGCTGGTCGCCGCACCGAGGCGGCACCACCGCGGTGACCCTCCTGTTCGACGCCTGGGGACCACGAGTCGGCGGGCTCGGACGGGGCCTGACCCTCCGGCCCCCACTCGTACCCCGGTTCCGGCGGACGCCGTTGCCCCGGCTCCGACGCTACGACGTCGCGTTCCTCTCCTCGTTGCGTGTCCACGGACCCTCCTGCCTTCTCGGGCGCGAACGGCGTCCGCGCAGCGCTCCACACGAAGCAGGGGGAAGTGTCGACATCTCGACCTGTCGGTTCGTCGATGTGGCGATGTACCGACCTGTCGATGCCTCGACGGCTCGCTCCGAGCGTCCGGTCGACGACGGTGGCGCACGCTAGTGCGCACGCCCGCGACCGACAAGGCCTACCGCGGATCTTGGCCCTCTGCTCACCCGTGCGAGCGGGTCGCGCACGCTCCGGCGCCACCCGGCCCTACTTGTCCACAGGCCATCCACAGGCGGTGGAAACCTCCAGGGGAGACTGAGGGTATAAACCCTGACGTTAGGGTCACTTTAGGGAGACAAGCCCGGCGCTCCCGCGTCGCCGTCGACCGCCCCCGCAAAGGAGCGCCCAGCCGCCGGCAGGGTCGGGTCGAGACCGAAGAGGTCGAGCACGGTCGCGCCGACGTCGGCGAACGTCGACCGCTCCCCCAGGTCGGCGCCGCTCCGCAGCGCCGGCGTCCACGCGACCATCGGCACGTACTCACGGGTGTGGTCGGTGGAGTGCGTCTGGGTCGGGTCGGTGCCGTGGTCGGCGCAGACGATGACGACGTCGTCCTCTCCGAGCCGCACCGCGATCCGCTCGAGGCCGGCGTCGATGCGTTCGAGGGCGGCCCCGTAGCCGCTCACGTCGAGGCGATGCCCGTAGCGCTGGTCGAGGTCGACGAGGTTCGCGACGACGAAGGCGGGGCCGGGCTCGTGGAGGAAGCGGAGGATCGCGGCGAGGCCCGACTCGTCGTCTCCCGTGTGGTCCGACAGCGTGATCCCCCGCCGAACGAAGAGGTCCTCGATCTTGCCGACCGCCTTCACCGGGATGCCGCTGCCGTGGACCACGTCGCAGGCCGTGGGCTCCGGGGGTTCGACGGCGAAGTCGCGCCGATCGGTCGTGCGCGTGAAGGCTCCCGGCTCCCCGGTGAACGGGCGGGCGATGACGCGCCCGACGCGGTGGCGTCCGACGAGGATGCGACGCGCCGCCTCGCACCACTCGTACAGGCGCGCGAGTGGGACGACGTCGACGTGCGTGGCGATCTGGAAGACCGAGTCACCCGACGTGTAGACGATGGGGTGCCCGGTTGCCACGTGCTCGACGCCGAGCTCCTCGATGATGACCGTGCCGCTCGTGGGGTAGTTGCCGAGCACGGGTCGGCCTATGGACTCCTCGAAGGGCGTGATCACCTCCGGCGGGAACCCGTCGGGATAGGTCGGGAAGGGCTGGTCCGTCCGGCATCCCATCAGCTCCCAGTGGCCCGTCGTCGAGTCCTTGCCCGCCGCCGTCGGTCGCAGACGGGCAACCACGCCGGCGGGGGGCTCGACGGGCGGCACCCCTGCGACGTCGGTGAGGTGGCCGATCCCCCAGCGGCCGAGCGTCGGGAGGTTCAGGCCGCCGAGCGCCGCGGCGACATGTCCGAGCGTGTCGGCGCCGCTGTCCCCGTAGGCGGCCGCGTCCGGAGCGTCGCCGATGCCGAGCGAGTCACAGACCACCACGACGATCCGCCGGCGCCCCGCGGACGCCGGCGGATCGTGAGAGAGGCGGTTCAGCTCCCGGATCGACACTCAGCTGGCCTTCGCGGCACACTCCACGCACAGGATCGACAGCGGCCGGACCTCGAGTCGGGCCGGGTTGATCTCCTGGCCGCACTCGGCGCAGATCCCGTACGTGCCCTCGTCCATACGCTCCAGGGCCTCTTCGACCTGCTGCAACCGCTGCCGTGACTGCTCGATCTGCGCCAGTGCCTCGCTGCGCGCCTCGGTCACCTGCCCGGAGTCGGCGAACCCCTCCTCACCGCCCCCGAGGTTCCTGACCGTCTCGCCGTACGGGTCGGCGCCGTAGGACTCGAGCTGGGCGAGCTGCTGATCGCGTTCGGATTCCAGCTGCGAGCGCAGCTCCTCGAGCTTCTCCTTCTCCATGGCGTCCTCCACTGTCACGTCTGTTCCGCTGTTCTCGAGAGTCGTCAGGCGCTGCGTCGCGCGCGCGGGTGGGCGCGGTCGTACACCTCGCGCAGACGGGCGCGGCTGACGAAGGTGTAGATCTGGGTCGTGCTCACGTTCGCATGCCCGAGGAGCTCCTGGACCTCCCGGACATCGGCCCCCCCGTCGAGCATGTGGGTGGCGTAGGAGTGCCGCAGCGTGTGAGGTGATACCGACGCCGCAAGGCCGGCCGCGTCGGCATGCCGCTTCACGACCTTCCAGGCGCCCTGTCGGGTGAGCCGCTCCCCCCGAAGGTTGAGGAAGACCGCGGGGCCCCTCGGTCCGACGGCCGGCCGTCCGCGGACGAGCCAGGCCTCGAGGGCGTGCAGGGCCGCGCCGCCGAACGGCACGACGCGCTGCTTGTGGCCCTTTCCGAGCACCGTGACGCTTCGGTCGACGAGGTCCACGTCGTCGAGGTCGAGCGAGACGAGCTCGCTGATCCGCAGCCCCGCCGAGTAGAGGACCTCGATGATCGCACGGTCGCGCAGGGCCGCCGGGTCCTCTCCGAGGATGACGTCCAACAGCGCCTCCACCTGCTCCACGGGAAGCGCCTTCGGCAGCGACCGGGCGGGCGCGGGCGCCTCCACGTCGACGGCCGGATCATCGTCGGTGAGACCCTCACGGGCGAGGAAGCGGTGCAGGCCGCGGACCGCGACGATGGTCCGTGCGACCGTGGTGCCCGCGTACGGGCGACCGGTGGGCGTCGACTGCGACCGGATCCACGGCACGAACTCCTCGACGTCGGCGCTCGTGGCCGAGCGCGGGTCGTCGATGCCCACCTGGTCGAGGTAGCGCTCGTAGAGCCCGATGTCCCGCCGGTAGGCGGCGAGGGTGTTCGCGGCGAGCCCGCGCTCGACGCGCAGATGGTCGAGGTACGCGAGCGCGACCGACGAGAGCCCGTCGTTGCGCAGCTTGCTGACCACCTCGGCTCCTCGGCTCGTTCGTCGACGCGGGTCGGTTCAGAGCCCGAGGATCTCGGCAGCCGATCGGTGATCGAAGCCGTGCGCCTCGGCTACGCCCTGGTTCGTCACCTCCCCCTCGGCGACGTTCACCCCCTTCGCGAGCCCGGGATCGGCGCTCAGGGCCGCGCGGACGCCGTTCGCGAGCCGGACGGCATAGGGCATGGTGACGTTCGTCAGGGCGTAGGTGGACGTGTGGGGTACCGCGCCGGGCATGTTGCCCACTGCGTAATGTACCACCTCGTGCTTTACATAAGTCGGGTCCGAGTGCGTCGTCATGTGGCTCGTCTCGATGCAGCCGCCCTGGTCGATGGAGATGTCGACGATGACCGCCCCCGGCTTCATCGTCGCCACCATCTCCTCGCTCACGACCATCGGCGCCCGCGCGCCCGGCACGAGCACCGCCCCGATCAGGAGGTCCGCCTGCGGGAGGAGCTCCTCGACCGTGAGGCGGTTCGACACGAGCGTCGAGATGCGGCCCTTGTGGATCGCGTCGATGTAGCGCAGCTTGCCGATGTCGAGGTCGAGCGCCGTCACCCGGGCCTCCATCCCGCTCGCGAGCCAGGCGGCGTTGCGGCCGGACGTTCCGGCACCGATGACGACGACGTGGCCGGGTGCGACACCGGAGACGCCGCCGAGGAGGACACCGCGGCCACCGGCCTCGCGCTCGAGTGCGGCGGCCCCGACCTGGGGCGCCATCCGTCCTGCGACCTCGCTCATGGGGGCGAGCAGCACCAGATCGCGCGCCCGGCTCTCCACCGTCTCGTAGGCGATCCCGAGCGAGCCGGCCTGCATGAGCGCGTCGCTGAGCTCGCGACTGGCGGCGAGATGGAGATAGGTGAACAGAACCAGGTCCTTGCGGAGGTAGCCGTACTCCTCCGCTACCGGCTCCTTCACCTTGAGGACGAGGTCGGCCTCACCCCAGGCCTCCTCGGCCGCGGCGACGATCTCCGCCCCCGCCCGCGTGAAGTCGTCGTCCACGATGGACGACCCCTCCCCTGCCCCGGCCTGGACGAGAACCTGGTGGCCTGCCAGCGTGAGTTCGCGCACGCCGGCCGGCGTGATCGCAACGCGGAACTCGTTGTCCTTGACCTCGCTCGGCACACCGACGCGCAACGGAGCTCCTTGTCGTTCCGGAGCACGGAGCCTAGTGGGGCGGGCCCTCCGGACCCGCGGCGAGCAGGAGGCCGAGCGCGGTCTTCGCGTCGACGATCGTGCCGTCCCGAACGGCCTCGATCGCCGCCTCCAGGGGAAGCCGGACGACCTCCATGTGCGCCTCCTCCGCCTTCGGGCTGAACCCGTCAGGCGGACCCACGTCGGCGAGGTCGGTGCCGAGGTAGATCGTGGTCGTCTCGTCGGTCCATCCGGCGGAGTTGCGGAAGGTCGCGAGGAGCCGCAGTGAGCCGGCCTCGAGCCCGGTCTCCTCGGCGAGCTCCCTCCTCGCCGCCGCCTCCCCCGACTCGCCCTCGACGTCGAGCTTGCCGGCGGGGATCTCGAGCTGGTGGTCCCCGAAGGGCTGGCGGTACTGACGCAGCAGGACGACCGCGCCGTCGTCCATCAGCGGCACGATCGCGACCGCGTCGCCGTGCTCGACGACCTCGCGCTCGACGATCTCGTCGCTCGGCGTCCGGACCCGATCGACGCGGACGCGGCTCAGGACGCCGTCGTGCGTGACCTCGCTCGCGAGGGTCTCGAACCGGGCCGGCCCCTCGCCCACCCGTGCCGCCAGTCAGCGATCGAGCTGGACGGCGGCCTCGAGCTCGCCGACGGTCGGCTCGTCGAGGGCGACCGGGAGCTGACCGCGCGTCTCGTGCAGCCGCTGGACGGCCGCGCCGACGAACCCCGAGAAGAGCGGGTGGGGACGGTTCGGCCGGGACTTGAGCTCCGGATGCGCCTGCGTGGCGACGAACCAGGGATGGCCCTCGAGCTCGACGTACTCGACCAGGCGATCGTCCGGCGACAGGCCGGCGATGACGAGACCCGCCGCCTCGAAGCGATCGCGGTAGCGGTTGTTGACCTCGAAGCGGTGCCGGTGCCGCTCGTAGACGACCGGCTCGTCGTAGGCCTCGCGCGTCCGCGTGCCCTCCCTGAGCTTCGCCGGGTAGCTCCCGAGCCGCATCGTCCCGCCCATCTCGGTCACGTCGCGTTGGTCCGCCATGAGGTCGATGACGGGATCGGGCGAGTTCGGCTCGAACTCCGAGGAGTGCGCGAACTCGAGATCGGCCACGTTCCGGGCGAACTCGATCACCGCGACCTGGAGGCCGAGGCAGAGGCCGAGGAACGGCACCTCGTGGACCCTGGCGTACTCCACGGCGCGGATCTTGCCCTCGATGCCCCGCACCCCGAAGCCGCCGGGAACGAGGATGCCGTGACACCCGGAGAGGTGCCGCTGCGGGTCGTCCGCGAGGAGATCGTCGGAGCTGATCCAGCGGATGTCGACGTTGACCCCGTGGGCGAGGCCTCCGTGTCGCAGCGCCTCGGCGACCGAGAGGTAGGCGTCGCGCAGCTCCACGTACTTGCCGACGAGACCGATGGTGACCGTCTCACGCGCCGCCCGCACCCGGTCGACCATGGCACGCCACTCGTCGATCTGCGGTTCGGCGCTCGGGAGGCCGAGCCGGCGGCAGACGACGTCGTCGAGCCCCTCCTCATGCATCATGAGCGGGACCTCGTAGAGCGAGTCGCAGTCCTCCGCCGAGATGACCGCGTCGATGTCGACGTCGGAGAGCAGGGCGATCTTGCGCTTCAGCTTCGACGACAGCGGCCGGTCGGAGCGGCAGACGAGCACGTCGGGCTGGATGCCTATCGAGCGGATCTCACGGACCGAGTGCTGCGTCGGCTTCGTCTTCAGCTCGCCCGACGCGGCGATGTACGGAACGAGCGCGACGTGGACGTAGCAGACGTTGTCGCGCCCGATGTCGCTGCGGAACTGACGGATCGCCTCGAGGTACGGCAGGCCCTCGATGTCGCCGACCGTGCCACCGACCTCGGTGATGACGACGTCGACGCCGTCGGCGAGGACGTGGATGCGGTCCTTGATCTCTTCGGTGATGTGCGGGATCACCTGGACGGTCTTGCCGAGATAGTCGCCGCGGCGCTCCTTGTTGATGACCGACAGCCACACCTGCCCGGAGGTGACCGAGCTGCCCCGCGACAGGTTCTCGTCGACGAAGCGCTCGTAGTGTCCGAGGTCGAGGTCGGTCTCCCCGCCGTCGTCGGTGACGAAGACCTCGCCGTGTTCGAACGGGTTCATGGTCCCGGGATCGACGTTCAGGTACGGGTCGAGCTTCTGGAGCGTGACCTTGAGGCCGCGGGCCTTCAGGAGGCGACCGAGCGAGGCGGCCGTGATCCCTTTCCCGAGGGCCGAGCTGACCCCGCCGGTGACGAAGATGTGCTTCGTGCGTCCGTCCGCGTTCGGACGCCGACGTGAAGACGGTTCCCCTCGCAGGGAGGGATCACCGATCAGATCATCGACGAACGGATCGACCACGTCCTCGGCCACCGTGCGGCTCCTCGCTGCTCACCTCGCGGGACCGCGTTCACTGGCGGCCCACGTCACGGTATCCGCGGGACCGGCGACCTTCAATCAACCGCCGTTCACTCGGGGGACTACGTCTCACGCTCCCCCGGAGACTTGGGGGGCTACGGCTCGCGTCCAAGGAGAGGCTTCGAGAAGCCGCTCGCCTTACTTGAGCCCCCCGAACCCCCCTCGACCCTCGGCGCGCTTGACCTCGACGTGCACGTGCGGCCCGGGTGGATCGCCGACGTAGCGGTCGATGTGCGACCGGAACGGGAAGTGGTTCGCGGCGCCGGCGACGACGGTCTCGCCCGCAACGACCCGGCCGCCCGCAGCTACCTGCGGGTCGGTCACGTGGATGATCACGACCCGGAGGTCGGGACGGGCCTCGGGGGCGATCTCGATCCGCGTGTCCTGGTAGCGGCCGTACAGGAAGTAGCCCTCGACCGACACGACCGTCCCGTCGACGAGGCTCGTGACCGGCGTGTCGGGTTCCACCGCGATGTCCATGGCCGAGGTCGCGGCGGTGCGGCGTCCGCGGGAGGAAAGCACGGCGTACCGATGCCCGTCGGTCGCCGCCGGCGGGGTGAACTTCGTCGTGTTGTCGTTGGACCGGATCGTCCCCTGCGGCTCGAAGGCCAGCGCATCCGCGTACGCGGCCTCGTGGAAGCCGATCATCCGCACGTGCTCCGAGGGTGCGAGCAGGACGAGTCCGTCCACACCCGCGACCGGAACCCGACCCTCCGCCGACGGCACGGCCGGGGGTCGGGGTGCGAGCGAGTCGCGCACCGACGCCGCCGTGTCGGCCAGGACCTCCGAGCCGGCGGCGCCGACCTCGGAAGGACGCAGGAGGACCGGGGCCGCAAGGCCGACCCCGAGGAGGGCCACGAGCAGGAGTCGGAGCACGGCGGCCCGCGGAATCGCCGCTGACGACGCGACCGGACCCATCCGCAGTCCGGTGCGCGGCGCGAGCTTGGTCGCGAGATCCGAGTGCTGGGCCGGTGCGAGGGTCGAGTCGAGGTCGGCCATCGTCCCTCTCGGGGTGGGGTGGTCCAGAGCGGCGCGGAAGCTAGCCGCGTTTTCCGCACTGTTTGGGGTCAAGGTCTTGGCGTTCGGGCCATGGGAGTGGGATGTCGAGGAGGCCGAGGATGGTGCGTTGGGTGGGGGTGAGCCGGTCGAGGACGATCCCGGTGGGGGTGTAGGTCGCGGCGAGGTGGTCGAACGCGCCCAGGATGTTGGCGCCGGTGGGGCGTGCGGGGCGCTGTTCGGGGAGCAGTCCGGGCAGGTGGGTGGCGGGTGCGATGATGCGGCGCAGGTCGGCTTCGATGAGTC
>JBOHEE010000131.1:0-2818 GCA_050700895.1 Nitriliruptorales bacterium
GTCCGGCGGTGCTGCGGCTCCTCGCCGAGCGCTGGCAGGGAGAGGCCGCGGTCGTCCCGCTCGTCGATGGCCGGGTCGAGCCGCTCCACGGCGTCTACGCGCGGGACGCGGCCCTCCGCGTGCGCCGACTCCTCTACGAGGGCGCCCGCGGCGTGACCCACGCGATCTCCCACCTCGGCGCGGTGGTCGTGGGAGAAGAGGAGTGGCAGGCGGCCGATCCGGACGCCGACCTCCGCCGGGCGCGATAGAGCTCTGCCGTCCCGCGTCCGTGCGCTCCCGGTGTGGCGCAGGTCTCCAGGTGGGGACGGTGGTAGCGGCGGGGAGGTGAGCGCGACCTCCCCGCCGCGGTGCCGACCCTCACGCGGCGGAGCGCAGGATCGACGTGACCTCAGTTCTCGGCTGTACGTCTCCGGATGAGGACGTAGCCGCTGCCGAGGAGGACGAGCGCCACGAACCCGAGCACGACGAGGTTGCCCACCGGGCCGGTCGCCGCCAGCTCGCCGCCGACCGTGAAGCTGATCTGCATCATGACGACGCCGCTGTCGTCCATCACGGGGACGTCGGCGCCGGGGAACTCGTAGGTTCCCTCCTCGCCCGCGTCTTCATGCAGCATCGGCCAGAGCGACTGGGATTCGTCGAGCGGAGCGTCGAGCGTGACCTCTACGTCGGTGCTGGTCCCCTCGGGGATCGACACGTGGCCCAGGACCGCCCCGGGTGAGCCCTCGTTGTCGGCGTGGACCACGACCCAGCCGGGCGCACCGCTGATCGTGACCGAGTCGACCGTGACGGTGCTGCCGTCGCCGCTCTGGTCGGCGGCCGAGATCGAGCCGGTGACCGCCGCCCCCTCCTCGCCACCGTCGTCCTCGCCGGCGCCACCGTCGTCCTCGCCGGCGGTGACGACGATCGTGCCGGACATCCCCTGGCCGCCCGGCGCGCCGTGGATCTTGCAGTAGTAGGCGATCTCGCCCGCCGTTTCGAAGGTCTGGCTGTTGCTGTCGCCGTTGCTCATGCAGTTGCCCGCCGCCCCGTCCGCGAACGAGTTGCAGTCCGGGTGCGAGTCGAAGCTGCCGTCGTCGGCCGTGATCGTGTGCGGGTTGTTGCCGCTCTGGGTCCATTCGACGGTGTCGCCCGCCTCGATCGTGACCGTCGCGGGGACGAACTGATCGTCCTGGACGTCGACGCTGGCGGTCGCGGCGAGCGCGGTGCTCGCGACGAGGGCGAGGCCGCCGAGCGCGAGCAGGGCGACGAGTGTCCGGCGGCGTCGAGTGAGTGGTCTGCGGTGGTTCATGTCTGCCCCTTCCCTCCCGGCGGGTGGCGGCAGGTGCCCGCGCTCGCGCTCTGGTACGGGGCCAGTGGCGCCGAGGTTCACCCGACCCCGCGCGGTGGGACAACCTCTCGTCGTGTGCGCATCCATCTCCGACAGATGGAAACAGAGACGCACACGATCGGGCGGGCCGCGAGCCCCGGGTTGTGTGCGCATCCAGTTCCGGGGGGTGGAACTGAACGCGCACACAACGGGAGGGCCGGGGGCGGGGCGCGTCGGTCCGCAGGTCCCGGTGTCAGTCCGCGGACGGACCCCGCGGACCTCGCCGCAGCGCGCGGACGCCGAAGCCCATGAGTCCGAGCGTCGCGAGCCCGAGCACGGCGAGGCCCGCCGCGGCACCGGTGTTCGGCAGCTCCTCTTCCTCGGGCTGGGCCTGCTCGGCTTGGGGCTCGGACGCGGGCTCCTCCTGGGCTTGCTCTTCGGGCTGGTCCTCAGGCTGCTGCTCGGGTTCCTCCTCGGGCTGGTCCTCGGGTTGCTCCTCGGGCTGCTGCTCTGGTTTGCCCTCGTCGGCGGCCTCGACCACGATCACCCCGGACATCCCCTGGCCGCCCTCGGCGCCGTGGATCTTGCAGAAGTAGGGGACCTCCCCCTCCTCCTCGAAGGTGATCTCGAAGGTGTCCCCCTCGCTCATGCAGTTGCCCATGCCGGCATCCGCGAAGCTGTTGCAGTCCGGCCGCGAGTCGAAGCTGCGATCGTCGGCGGTGATCGTGTGCGGGTTCCCGCCGCTCTGGGTCCACCGCACCGTGTCGCCGACGGTGACGGCGACGGTCTCGGGAACGAACACGTTGTCCTGGACGTCCACGTCCTCGGTCGCGGCGAACGCGAGGCTCGCGAACGCGACCAGTGCGCCGACAACGAGCAGTGCGACCAGCGTCCGTCGCCGTCGCAGCAGTGTGTCGAGGCGTCTCATGTCTCCCCTCCTGCCTGGTGGCGCGTCCCGGACGGTTCGCGAGGAGTCACGTCATGCCCTCGGCCACGCGGACCCGAGGTCACCACGCACTCCGTCACGAGCCCCGGGACGCGCCACTCGTGGCGGCTCCGGAGGGACCTACGGGAAGAGCTGCCGCCAGGTTCAGGAGCTGGGCACGGCCGGTCGGCCAGGTTGGCGACCGGTGGACGCGCCCCGGAGCTGGCCGCCCCGGCGGATGCCTGCCTCGGTCCTGGCCGGTGCGGCGGATGCCTGCCTCGGACCTGGCCGGTGCGGCGGATGCCGCTCGTCGCGCAGGCGCTCAGCGGCCGTCAGAAGCCGAAGGTGAGCAGCAGCTCGCCGTCGGTGTCGGTGACCTCGACCCGTGCGAGGTCGTCGCGCTGGATCGCGGCCGCGCCCCGCACGAGCGCCCTGCGGGCGTCGGTCGCGCCCCAGGTCCCGGCCTGCTGGCGGCGCCCGTCGTCGGCGATCGCCCACAGGACGTAGGTGTCGCGCTGCGGGAGGTTCTCGACCTGCACCTCGACGGTCGTGCCCCACTCCCACTCGTGGGCGGCCGCGGTTCCCGT
>JBOHEE010000132.1:0-1814 GCA_050700895.1 Nitriliruptorales bacterium
AGGGTCGGACCGTTCGAGATGCTGAGCCCACGGGGTTTCCTCCAGGACGAGGGGTGGCGTGGGACGCTGGCCTTCGCAGCCCGCGGCATGAGCCGGCTGGCCTACCTGCGCCGGCTCTCGTGGTTGATGCCGAGGATGGCGCGGGCGGTGCCCTACCTCGGCTACATCGCCGTCGTCGGGACCCGCCCCTCGGTGGGAGGAGCCGGTTCGCCGGTATCGACCCCGTAGCGCCAGCGTTGCTCGCCTGGACGGTCCGGACCCGTGTTGACATCATCGGACATGCGGGGGACAGCGCTGGGAGGGAACGCCATGGCCACCACGAACTCGGATCTCCGACTCGCCTCGAACCTCACGCTTGCCGGGGCGGTCCTCGCCATCGTCGGCAACGTCGCCCACCCGATCTTCCCGTCGAGTGCGACTGCAGAGGACTTCCTCACGGCAGCCGGCGGATTCTGGATCGCCACACACCTCGTGATCGGGATCGCGATCGTGCTGCTCGTGCTTGCCCTAGTCCTGCTGGCGCGGATCCTCGACAACACCGCGGCGGCGACGCTCGGCCGGATGACCGCGGTCGTCGGTGGCGTCGGCGGGACCATCTTCCTCGCGCAGATCGTGGCGGTAGACGGCATCGGCAACGCCCGCATGGCCGAGGCCATCGCCGCCGCCGACGGCCCTGCTCGCGAGGCGCTCCTGGCCGCGGCCGCTCAGATCCAGGCCATCGATATCGCCATCCTCAGCGTGGCGATCACCCTGTTCCTCGGGGTCACGTTCGTGCTCCTCGGGCTCGCACTCCAGAAGGCGGGAAACTTCGCGACGTGGATCGTGTGGCTCGCCATCGCCGGGGGCGCGGTGTCGACGGTCGCGGGGCTCCTCCTCGCGGTGCAGGGGGTCACCGACCTCGCGCTGAACTACCTCTTCCGGCCGGCTGCGCTCGTCGGCACGATCGCAGCGCTCGGGCTGGGCCTCGATCTCCGACGGCAGGCGTCGACCGCAGGCGCGACTTCCCCCGCCGCGGGCTGAGTGCGGCGGTGGTGTGAGCAGTACGACGACGGGTTGACCGAGCAGGGGCTGTCGCGACTCTCCGCGGGAGCAGGCGCGAACTGCTGCCCGGCGGCCTATCCTCGATCGCCATCCGAAGGGGGCCGCCATGCCGGGTGGGTTGGGCGGAGCGTCTGCCCTCGAGGCTGGTTTCGCGGCGCTTGAGCGTGGCGACTGGGGCGACGCGCGGTCGTCGTTCGCGGCGGCGCTCGCGGCGGCGGAGACGCCGGCCGGCTTCGAGGGTCTGGGTGCGGCTGCCTGGTGGCTCGACGACGCAGCGACGCTGTTCGAGGCGCGCGAGCGCGCCTACCGCCTGTACCGCGAGGCGGACGACGCGCTGGGGGCGGGACGTGTGGCGTCCGCGCTGGCAGTCGACTACCTGCTGCTGCGCGCGGAGCCTGCCGTCGCCAGCGGCTGGATCCAGCGTGCCCACCGCCTGCTCGACGACCTCGAGCTGTGTCCGGAGCAGGGGATGCTCGCCGCCTACGAGGGCGGGATGGCGATCGACGTGTCCGACGACACCGTGGCCGCCGGCGCCCACGCCGAGCGCGCGGCCGAGGTCGGCCGCCTCCTGGGCATCGCGGATCTGGAGATGCTGGGGCTCGGGATCCGGGGCGTCGCGCTCGTCACCGAGGGGGCTGTGGACGAAGGGATGCGGCTGCTGGACGAGGCGACCGCGGCGGCGACCGGGGGCGACATGCGGGAGCCGGTGGCGATCGGCCTGACGTGCTGCAACCTCATGTACGCCTGCGAACGTGTGCGCGACTTCGACCGGG
>JBOHEE010000133.1:0-4980 GCA_050700895.1 Nitriliruptorales bacterium
GGGTCGCGGCCGCGACCCGGGACGACACGACGTGGTCGAGCCGACCGAGCTGGAGGTTGTGGAAGAACCCGTCGTCGTCGGTGAAGCGGTGGGTCATCTCGGTCATCCACCACGAGAAGTCCTGCACCCTCCACATGCGGCGCAGGCAGATCTCGGTGTAGCGGTCGAGGAGCTCCTCCGAGCCGTCGTCGAACCAGCGCCCGAGCCCCTCCGCGAGCACCTGCACGTCGGCGACGGCGGCGTTCAGCCCCTTCGCGCCGGTGGCCGGGACGATGTGCGCCGAGTCGCCGGCGAGGAACAGCCGCCCGAAGCGCATCGGGTCGACCACCGTCCCCGAAAGGACCGTGTGGATCTTCTCGAGCACCGCCCCTTCCTGGAGCTGCCAGTCGTCGTCGGTCGCGAGGCGCGCGTGGAGCTCCTCCCACACCCGGTCGTCGGGCCAGTCGGCGAGGTCGGCGTCCGGCGCGACCTGGATGTAGAGGCGTGACAGCTCCGGTGACCGCAGGCTGTGGAGCGCGAAGCCGCGCTCGTGGTTCGCATAGATCAGCTCGTCGGTCGACGGCGCGACCTCGGCGAGGATGCCGAGCCACGCGAACGGGTAGACGTGCTCGTACAGCACGTACGCGTCCTCGGGGATCGCCGTCCTGCACACGCCGTGCCCGCCGTCGCAGCCCACGACGAAGTGGCACTCGAGCTCGTGCGCCTCGCCGTCGAGCTGGTAGCGGAGGACCGGACGGTCCGTGTCGATCCCCTCCGGCTCGACGTCGGTCGCCTCGAAGCGGATCTCCCCGCCGCGGTCGATGCGGGCGGCGATCAGGTCCTTCACCACCTGCTGCTGGCCGTAGAGCCAGATCGACTTCTTGTCGGTCAGCTCCTCGAACGGGATGCGGTGTGTCTCGCGCCGGAAGCGCAGCAGGATCCCGTGGTGCTCGGCGCCCTCGCGCTCCAGCCGGTCGGCGAGGCCGAGGTCGCGGAGCAGCTCGACGGTCTGGTGCTCGAGCACGCCGGCCCGGATGCGGCTCTCGACGTACTCCCGGCACTCCTTCTCGAGGATCACCGACTCGATCCCGTGCCGGTCGAGGAGGTGCGCGAGCGCGAGCCCGGCGGGCCCCGCTCCGACGATGCCCACCTGTGTCGACTCGCGGTTCGTCATCTACGCGAGGCTAGGAGGCTGCCCGGGCGCGCTCAACGAGTGCCGTCCGCGAGCCAGGCGGACACCTTCGCCACGTCGTCGAGCCGGTAGAGGCGCGCGGCGTTGCGCCACAGCACGCCCTCGAGGACGTCGTCGGCGAGCCCGAGCTTCCTGACCTGCTCCACGTTGCCGCGCTCGCTCGGCACCGCCGGCCAGTCCGACCCCCACACCATCTTCGTCGCGAGCCGGTCGAGGTCGAACCGCTGGTAGTACTCGGACAGCCTCTGCGGCGGCAGCCCCGAGAGCTCGATCCACACGTTGGCGTGCGCCTGGCTCAGGAACGCCGCGGCGTCGTACCACCACCCGCGCCCGCCGTGCGCGAGCAGCATCGTGAGGTCCGGGAAGCGTCCCGCCACGTCGTCGAGGAAGACGGGGTCCCCGTAGCGGTTCGCCGCGCCCGGGAAGGTGCTCGTGCCGCAGTGGAACACGACCGGGATCCCCCGCTCCTCGCACACGTGGTAGACGGGGAAGAGCTCGGCCACGTTCGGCGGGTAGCCGCCGTGCACGGGGTGGATCTTCAGGGCGACCGCGCCGAGGTCGAGCTGACGCTCGAGCTCCTCGACGAGCGGGAAGTGGTAGTGGGGGTTGATCGCGCCGATGAAGCGGAACCGCTCGGGGTCGTGCTCGACGATCGGCAGCATGTCCTCGACGGTCTGGAGGCCGGTGACCTTCGGCGAGTACTCCGCCATCAGCAGCGCGACGTCGATGCCCTCGGCCTCGAGGTAGGCGTCGAAGCGGTCCGGCAGGATGCGGCCCTCGTCGTCGTGGAGCTCGTCGAAGGGGATCTCGGACGCGAAACCGGGCTTCCACGCCTCAGGCGGGGGCTTGAGGCTGGGCACCCGGGCCGCGTGGACGTGGACGTCGATGACGGGGATGCCGTCGATCACCCGCCCACCCCGCGCTCGCGGAGCAGGAAGCGACGGATCTTGCCGGTCGGGGTCCGGGGGAAGTCGTCGACGAACTCGACGTACTGCGGGAACTGGTAGCGCTGGAGCTGGTCCTTGCACCACGCCACGAGCTCCTCCTTCAGCTCGTCGCTGCCCTCGACGCCCTCGCGGACGATCACATGGGCCTTGATCTTCGTGAACCCCTCGACCGGGATGCCGACCGCGGCCGCCTCGCTCACCGCCTCGTGCTCCATCAGGACGTTCTCGATCTCGATCGGGCTCACCCACAGCCCGCTGACCTTGATCATGTCGTCGGCGCGGCCCTCGTAGACGTAGTAGCCCTCGTCGTCGACGCGGTAGCGGTCGCCGCTGAAGAACCACTCGCCCTTCAGCGTCGCGGCGGTCTTCTCGAGCTTGTGCCAGTAGAAGGCGAAGCAGCTCTCGCCCTTGACGTAGAGGTCGCCGGCCTCGCCCTCCGGCACCGGCTGGCCCGCCTCGTCGAGGATCTTCAGCTCGTAGCCGGGCACGGGCAGGCCCGACGTCCCGGGCTGCACGTCGTCGAGCCGGTTCGAGCAGTAGATGTGCAGGAGCTCGGTCGACCCGATCCCGTCGAGGATGGTCGTGCCGAAGCGGTCCTTCCAGCGCCGGAAGACCTCGGGCGGCAGCGGCTCCGCCGCCGAGGGCAGCGCGCGCATGTCGGCGAAGTCCTCGTCCTTCGTGTCCTTGTGGTTGAGGATCGCGTTGAAGAGCGTCGGCACGCCGTAGAAGAGGGTCGGGCGGTGGCGGCGCACCAGGTCGAGCACCGCGTCGGGCGTCGGCGGGCCGGCGTGGAGGACGGTCGTGGCCCCCGCCCAGTACGGGAACGAGATCGAGTTGCCGAGCCCATAGGCGTGGTAGGCCTTCGTGGCCGAGAAGGTGACGTCGTCCGCGGTGAGCCCGAGGACGTGGCGGGCGTAGGTCTCGCACGTGACGAGGATGTCGTGCTGGAGGTGGACGATCCCCTTCGCTGTGCCCGTCGACCCCGAGCTGTAGAGCCAGAACGCCGGGTCGTCGCGGTGGGTGTCGAGCGGGTCGCACTCCCCCGGCTGGTCGGCGAGGAGGTCCTCGAGCGACTCGAGCCCGTCATGGGTCCCGTTCGCGACGAGGACGCGGACGGGCAGGGGTGACTCCGCGACCGCGGGCAGCAGCTGGTCGACGAGGGCCGCCTCGACGACGGCGAGCGTCGCGTAGGTGTCGTCGAGGAAGTAGCGGTAGTCGCGCGCGCGGTAGAAGGTGTTCAGCGGCACCGGGACGGCTCCGGCCCGGATCGCGCCGAGCAAGACCGCCGGGAACCAGGGGGTGTCGTGGAGCGACACGAGCACGCGTTGCTCGCGGCCGACGCCGAGCGCGCGGAGAAGGTTCGCGACCTGGCAGGCCCGCGCGAACAGCTCGGCGTAGGTCACCTCCTGGTCCTCGAAGTGGATCGCGACCTTGTCGCCGCGCCCGGCCTCGAGGTTGGCATCGAGCAGCGTGCTCGCGTTGATCCGCTCGGGGATCTCCACCGTCATCGTGCTCCACCTCCGCTCCGGCTGCCGGCCTGTCGTTCAGGCGCGCTTGACGACCACCGACTTCTCCTCGAGGTAGTGGTCGAGGGCCTCGATCCCGTGCTCCTTGCCGGATCCGCTCTGCTTCACGCCGCCGAACGGCAGCTCGTCGTAGACCTTCGAGGGCGCGTTGACCCACGTGTAGCCGGCCTGGAGGCGTTCGGCGGCGTAGTTCGCGCGGTCGAGGTCGCGCGTCCAGACCGACGAGCCGAGGCCGTAGATCGAGCTGTTCGCCCGATCGAGGGCGTCGTCGAGGTCGGCGACCCGCCAGATCGGCAGCGCCGGGCCGAACACCTCCTCGGTCGCGACGCGCGACGCGGGCCCGGGCTCGAGGATCAGCGTCGGCTCGTAGAACCAGCCGCGGGCGTGCTCGTCGCCGTCGGGGCGGCGGCCGCCGGTGAGCACCTTCCCACCCGAGTCCGCGGCGTCCTGCACCTGCGCCTCGATGAGATCGCGCTGCGCCTCCGAGTGCATCGGCCCGAGGTGCACCCCCTCTGCGGTCCCCGGCCCGACCCGCAGCCGCTCCGCCTTGCCGACGAGCTTGTCGACGACCTCGTCGGCGACGGCGTCGAAGACGTACAGCCGCTTGACCGCGAGGCAGGCCTGGCCGCAGTTGAAGAAGCGGCCCGCGCTCGCCGCGCTGACCGCAGCGTCGACGTCGGCGTCGTCGCAGATGATGAACGGATCGGAGCCGCCGAGCTCGAGCGTGACCCGCTTCAGCGACGCCGCCGCGAGCGCCGCGACGTGCCGGCCCACCTCGGTCGAGCCGGTGAAGCCGATCTTCGCCACGAGCGGGTGGGTCACGAGCGCCTCGCCGACCTCCGAACCGGCGCCGGTCACCAGGTTGAAGACGCCGGCGGGGATCCCGGCGTCGTGCATGATCGCCGCGATCCGCAGCGTCGTGAGCGGGGTCGTCTCGGCCGGCTTCGCGACCACGGTGTTGCCGGCGACGAGCGCCGGCCCGAGCTTGTTGCCGAGCAGGGTGGTGGGGAAGTTCCAGGGCACGATCGCGCCGACCACCCCGAGGGGTTGCTTGAGGATGAGCCCGTGGGCCTTCTCGTCGAGGGCGGGCACGTAGCCGCCGCGCAGGTTGCGGCTCAGGCCCGCGTAGTGCTTGAGGGTCTCGGTGAAGCGGTGCAGCTCGATGCGGGCCTCGCGCAGGGGCTTGCCCTGCTCCGCGGTCAGGAGCGGGGCGAGCTGCGGGGTGGCGGCCTCCAGCGCCGCGACCGCCGCGTAGAGCAGGTCGCCGCGCCGCGTCGCCGGGGTCTCCCGCCACGCCCCGAACGCGTCGTGCGCGGCCCGGACCGCCTCGTCGACC
>JBOHEE010000134.1:0-9414 GCA_050700895.1 Nitriliruptorales bacterium
AACCTTCGTCCTGAGGTGCCGTCGCGGGGAGCGGGGGGAACGCGGGCATCGCCAGGGCGGGAGCGGACGAGGCCGCGGTCGCGGGTGAGCCATCGGAAGGTTCCGTGGGTACGTCACCGGGCGGTGACGAGACGACGGAACCTTCGTCCTGAGGTGCCGTCGCGGGGAGCGGGGGGAACGCGGGCATCGCCAGGGCGGGAGCGGACGAGGCCGCGATCGCGGCCGCACCGCCGATCGCGGCGAGGCGTTCGATGGCGGGGCGCAGCGTCCGGGGGACGGCCGGGCGGAGAAGGGCCGCGGTGCGGCCGGCGTCGAGCAGGCGGAGCACGAGGTAGAGCAGGGCCGGGACGAGCGCGCGGTACGCGGCTGCGAGGGCCGCGAGCCGGGCGACCGCGAGCACCGCGTCGGCCGGGGGCGCCCCGCGGAGCCACAATGCAGGCTGTGCCCAGTCGATGCGGAACGGGGGTGCCGAGCCCAGCGCGTGGAGCCCGACGAGGAGGGCGGCCGGCAGCGCAAGGAGCGCCAGGGTGCGGGCGAGCGAGCTCAGCGCCCCAGCCACGGTTGCGCCGCCGGCTGTGCGGGCGGGTCGATCGGCAGCGTTGGCGGATCGGCAGATCGTCGGTGTGTTCATGCCGGCGACCATACGAACCTCGGCCCGGGGTGTGGGATCGGTGTCGCGGGAACCTGTGGACAGAGGGGTACCCTCGGCTCGCCGCCCGGTTCCGGGCGGGGACCGGGAGCAAGGACCGCCGATGCCGCGCGTCGCCATCGACGTCATGCTGAAGCCCGAGATCCTCGACCCCCAGGGGCGCGCGGTGGAGCGGGCGCTGCCGGGCCTCGGCTACGAGGGTGTCGCCGGCGTCCGGGTCGGCAAGCACCTCGAGCTCGACGTCGACGCCGGTGACGGCGCCCTCGAGAGCGTGGTCGAAGGCCTCTGCGCCGACTTCCTGACGAACCCTGTGATCGAGTCCTACACCTGGCGGGTGCTCGACGAGTGAGTCGCGTCACGTCCCGTGGGCAAGAGCGGCCAGGACACGGAGGGGTCGGTGACGGCCTCCCTGCTCTGCCGAGCGGCGAGCCGCTCCTCCACCGCTGGTTCGCGATCGCGTTGGTGATCCTCGTGCCGGCCGGTCTCGCGGTGGTCGTCTGGGCCTTCCTCTCGATCCCCGAGACCACGATCCCGCCGGCGGCCCGCCGACCCCCCGGCACCGACAGCGTGACGCACGAACGCGGCGCCGCCGAGCTCAACGCGACCCGGGCGACCGCGCCGGGCCCCGACTGTGCGGACGCCATCGCCGTCGTCGGTGACGCGTCCGCTCACGCCGCCGGGCGCCGCTCGCTCTCCACCGTCTGCCAGCTGCTCTCCCGCGCCGGCGACGCCGAGCTGGCCGCGGCACGGCAGGGGCTCGAGGAGTGGGCGGCGCGGGACGGCGTCCTGCGCTTCGCCGTCTTCGAGCTGAACGGCGTCGACAGCAGCACGCGAGAGGAGGACGGCCGGACCGTCGTCGAGCTCAACGCGAAGTTCCAGTTCGAGCCCGGCGAGCGGGCGGCGCCCTCGATCCTCCACGAGCTCGTCCACATCGGCGCCGGCATGCCGGGGACCGCGGTCACCGCGGAGGGGGAGCTCGCCGCGATCGAGGCGCAGGACGTCGCGTGCAGGATGCTCGTCCTGCGCGACGATCCTCCGCGAGGATGCAACGACGCGGCCGAGCTGCTCGCGGGCGACGATCCCCTCGCCGACATCGTCGCCGCGGGCTACCAGCGCGGACAGGAGACCGACTCGTGACGAGGATCGGCGTCATCACGTTCCCCGGATCGCTCGACGACCGCGACGCCGTCATCGGGATCGAGCGGTGCGGCGGCGGGACGGTCCCGCTCTGGCACGCGGACCACGACCTCCAGGACGTCGACGCGGTCGTCCTGCCCGGCGGGTTCTCCTACGGCGACTACCTGCGGACCGGCGCGGTGGCGCAGCACGCGCCCATCATGGACGAGGTCCGCCGCTTCGCCGCCGAGGGGGGGCCGGTGCTCGGGATCTGCAACGGGTTCCAGATCCTGTGCGAGGCCGGGCTGCTGCCGGGGGCGCTCCTCCGCAACGACGGCCTGCGCTTCGTCTGCCGCGAGGTGGACGTCGTCGTCGAGTCGACGAGCGCGTGGACGTCCGGGCTGGACGCCGGCACTCGGCTGCGGCTCCCTGTCAAGCACGGGGAGGGGCGCTACCACGCGGACGACGACACGCTCGACGGGCTCGAGGGCGAAGGGCGCGTCCTCTTCCGCTATGCCGCCGGTCAGAACCCCAACGGGTCGGCACGGGACATCGCTGGGATCGTGAACGAGACCGGCAACGTCGTCGGCCTGATGCCTCATCCCGAGCACGCCGTCGACGGCGAGCTCGTCGGCGGGACCGACGGCCGCCACCTCTTCGAGAGCGTCCTCCGCCACCTCGCCGTCGGCGTCTGATGGGGTTCGGGGGCCTCAAGAAGTCGAGCGCTGTCAGGCAAGCTTCTCGCGACAGCGGGAGACGTAGGCCCCCGACTGAAGGGAGCTAGGGCCGTGGAGCAGCAGCCGCCGACACAGGAGACCGGGCAGACGCCGGTGCCGACCGCGCCGGATCTCCCCGACGCCGAGCGCCTCGAGCCGGACCGGGCACGGAGCCTCGCGCGCGAGCTCGGGCTTGCCGACGACGAGTTCGACCGCATCGTCGCGACGCTCGGTCGCACCCCGAGCGTGTCCGAGCTCGGCATGTACTCGGTGATGTGGTCGGAGCACTGCTCGTACAAGTCCAGCCGCGTCCACCTCCGCACGCTGCCGACCGACGGTCCCCACGTCCTCGTCGGGCCGGGCGAGAACGCCGGGGTCGTGGACGTCGGCGACGGCCTCGCGGTGACCTTCAAGATCGAGTCGCACAACCATCCGTCGTTCGTGGAGCCGTACCAGGGGGCGGCCACGGGAGTCGGCGGGATCATCCGCGACATCCTCACCATGGGGGCGAGGCCGATCGCGCTCATGGACCCGCTGCGGTTCGGCTGGCCCGACGACCCGCTCCAGCGCCACCTCGTCGACGGCGTCGTCCGGGGCGTCGGCGGCTACGGCAACTGCGTCGGCTTGCCGAACATCGGCGGCGAGACCGTCTTCGACCCCTCCTACGCCGGCAACCCCCTCGTGAACGTGCTCTGTGTCGGGGTGATGCCGCGCGACCGGCTCCAGCTCGCGACCGCCGAGCGGCCGGGGGACGTCGCCGTGCTGATCGGCTCCTCGACGGGGCGCGACGGGATCGGCGGCGCATCGGTCCTCGCCTCGGCTGAGTTCGACGACCTCTCGGCCGACAAGCGCCCGAGCGTCCAGGTCGGCGACCCGTTCGCGGAGAAGCTGCTCATCGAGTGCTGCCTCGAGCTCTACGACCGCGACCTCCTGTCCGGCATCCAGGACATGGGTGCCGCGGGGATCACCTGCTCCACCGCCGAGATGGCGTCGAAGGCCGGACTCGGGATGGACGTGGACCTCTCGCGCGTCCACCTCCGCGAGCCGTCGATGGACGCCTGGGAGATCCTCTGCTCGGAGTCGCAGGAGCGCATGCTCGCGCTCGTCGCGCCGGAGCGGCTCGACGAGGTGCTCGCGATCTGTGAGCGGTGGGGGGTCTCCGCGTCGGTCATCGGAGAGGTGGTCGAGGGCGACGTCTTGCGGATCCGTCGGAACGGGCACGAGGTTGCGGCGGTCCCGGCGCGGTCTCTCGCCGACGAGGGTCCCGTCTACGACCGTCCGACACGCCGCCCGGAGAAGCTGGACCGCTACGCCGAGGTCGACGCCGACGCGCTTTCGGCCCCTGCGGATCTCGCCGCGGCGGTGCTCGACCTACTCGCCAGTCCCAACATCTGCTCCAAGCGCTGGGTCCACGAGCAGTACGACTCGATGGTGCTGAGCGGCACCGTGACCGGGCCTGGCGGTGACGCCGGCGTCGTGCGGCTTCCCGGGAGCCGCCGTGGGGTCGTCGTGGCGACTGACGGCAACGGACGCTGGTGCGAGCTCGACCCGCGAGAAGGGACGCGGCGGGTGACCGCCGAAGCGGCGCGGAACGTCGCCTGTGCGGGGGCCACCCCGATCGCCGCCACGAACTGCCTCAACTTCGGCAACCCGGAGCGGCCCGAGATCATGTGGCAGTTCGCCGAGGCCGTCGCGGGGCTCGGCGAGGCCTGCGACGCACTCGGCACGCCGGTCACCGGAGGCAACGTCAGCTTCTACAACGAGACCCGCGGCGCCCCGGTCCTGCCGACACCGGTCGTGGGGGTGCTCGGGCTGCTGGAGGACGTCGCGCATGCCGTCCGATCGTCGTTCCGTCAGGCGGGCCACGTCCTCTTCCAGGTCGGCGCCGCGACCGGGCGTGGGCTCGCCGGGAGCGAGCTCCAGCGCCTCCTGGGGGAGCCCCTCGGCGGCACGCTCGAGCCCATCGACCTGGACGCCGAAGCCCGTCTCCACCGCGTCCTCGCGCTCGCCGCGCAGGAGGTTCTCCTGCAGAGCGCCCACGACGTCTCCACCGGGGGGATCGTCACGACCCTCGCCGAGTCCGCGATCGGCAGTCGGGTCGGCGCGACCTGGGAGCCGGAGCCCGACGTGGATCCGCTCCAGTCCCTCTTCAGCGAGTCCCCGACCCGCGTCGTCGCGTCGGCGGCGCCTGACGACGCGGATCGCTTCGAGGCCATCTGTCGGGACCATGGCGTCCACGTGCGCCGCGCAGGTGTCGTGGGCGGCGACCGTCTCGTCGTCGCCGGGCTCGTGGACCTGCCGGTCGACGGCATCCGGCACGCCTGGGAGGGAGGCCTCGCGAAGGTGCTCGACGTCGAGCACCTCGCGTGATGGGGGTCCGGGGGCCTCAAGGAGTGGAGCGCAGCTACGCAGGTCTCTCGCTGCTGCGCGGAACGTAGGCCCCCGACAGATCAGGGGTCAGCCCGGTACGGGCGGATCCTGGATCTGCTTCGCTTCACTGCGGATCACGTCCTCGACCGACCGCATGAGACGTGCGCCGCCGTCAGGCGTCGGCCGCGAGCCGGCCGACGTGCACCGCCGTCAGGTCGAGCTCGCCGCCCATGATCCGCCCCCCACCGACCACACCACCAACGAGAGATCCCGCCCACGGACGGGCCACCCCGTCCCGCCCACAACCCCTCATGACCCGCCAGACACCGATCTTGACAAGCCCCCCTTGGGATGTTCAGCCGGCCGCCTGCGTCTCCATCTCCGCCTGCCCCTCTGGGGTGTCCGCGAGGATCTTGCGGTGGACGTCCTCGCGCTCGAGGTCGGGCTCACCGATCATCGGTCCCTCCCCCGACGGGTCGAGGACCCCCTCCTCCGCCCAGACGTAGCGACCCTCGAGGACGCGCTGGGCCGCGCGGTAGTTGATGTCGTCGTCGTTGTGCCAGAGGTCGTAGAAGTACCGGTCGATGCGGCGGCGGGCTCCGCGGCAGAAGATGTCGGCGAGCTCGCGAGCCTCTCGTCCCTGCTCCGGACCCTCGTCCTCGTGGATGGCCTGGGCGCGGACGCACGCGGCGGCGATTGCGAAGAGCTCGCAGCCGATGTCGACGATGCGCCCGAGGAACATCTGCTTGCGCTCGAGCTTCGCCTGCCAGCGGGACATGCCGTAGAAGATCGACCGTGCCATCTTGCGCGCGTTCCGCTCGGCGAAGCGGAGGTGCTCGGCGAGCGGGCCGAACTCGTCGAACGCGGTCGGGTTCTGGCCCTTGCCGACCGCGAGACTCGGCAGCCACTTCGCGTAGAACTGCGCCGCTTCGAGCGCGACCTTCGCCTTCTCCGACGTGTCCTTGCCCGGTTCGATGATCCCGCCGGCGACCTGGAGATGCTGGTCGACGGCCTCCCGAGCGATGAGCAGCTTCATGATCTCCGAGGAGCCCTCGAAGATGCGGTTGATGCGCATGTCGCGCATCATCTGTTCGACCGGCACGGGCTTCTCGCCCCGTGCGGCGAGCGATTCGGCGGTCTCGTAACCGCGGCCGCCGCGGATCTGCATGATGTCGTCGACGACCTTCCAGCCCATCTCCGACCCGTAGAGCTTCGCAATCGCGGCCTCGATACGGATGTCCTTCGCCCCCTGGTCGGCGAGCGCCGACGCGAGCTCCACCATCGCGTCGAGCCCGAACGCCTGGCCGGCGAGGAACGCGATCTTCTCGGCCACCGCCTCGTGCTCGCCGATCGGGTGGCCCCACTGGACGCGCTCGTTCGCCCATTGGCGGGCGATCTTCAGGCCGGCCTTCGCAGCGGCGGAACAGATCGCCGGCAACGACAGCCGCCCCGTGTTCAGCGTGGTGAGCGCGATCTTCAGCCCGTCGCCCTCGCGCCCGACGAGGTTCTCCGCGGGCACGCGGACGTTCTCGAAGCGGGTGACCCCGTTCTCGATCCCCCGCAGGCCCATGAACTGGTTGCGGTTGAGGACGGTGATCCCCTCGGAGCTCTCGTCGACGATGAAGGCCGAGATCCCGCCGCGGTGCCCCTCGGACTTCGGGACGCTGGCCATCACCACGACGAGGTTCGCGATCACCCCGTTCGTGGTCCAGAGCTTGACGCCGTTCAGCAGGTACGCCTCGCCGTCGTCGGTGGGCTCCGCGGTCGCATGCATGCGGGCGGGGTCCGAGCCGACGTCGGGCTCGGTGAGGAGGAACGCGGTCACCTCGCGGGCGCACCGGGGCAGGAAGCGCTCCTTCTGCTCGTCGGTGCCGAACAGCTTCACCGGCTGCGGGACCCCGATCGACTGGTGCGCCGACAGGAGGGTCGACAGCGACGAGTGCCACGACCCTGCGAGGACGAGCGCGCGGTTGTAGTAGACCTGCGAGAGCCCGAGCCCGCCGTACTTCTCGTCGATCTTCATCCCGAGCGCGCCGAGGTCCGCGAGGCCCTGGATCACCTCGTCGGGGATACGCGCGTCGCGTTCGATCTGCATCGGGTCGACCCGCTCGCGCAGGAACGCCTCCAGCTCCGCAAGGAACTTCTCGCCCTTGCGGACGTCCTCCTCGGTCGGGCGCGGCCAGGGGTGGATGAGGTCGAGTGCGAGGTTGCCGAGGAAGAGTTCCTTGCCGAAGCTCGGTTTCGTCCACTCGGACTCGCGTGCCGCCTCGGCGACCTCGCGGGCCTCCTGCTCCGTGATCGTGACGTCGTCGGTCACTGGGGTTCCTCCAGGCGTTCTGGTCAGAGGCACCGTACGCGAGGGGGAGCTCGGGCTGCTCGTCCGCGCTGCCCGTCCGTTCCGCAGTGCGCGCACGCGTGCAGGGAACCGACACTAGACGGCGGCGGCAGCCGGATGGGTCAGGCAGTGCGCGCGCGCGTGCAGGGAACCGACACTAGACGGCGGCGGCAGCCGGATGGGTCAGGCAGTGCGCGCGTGCAGGGAACCGACGGGGCGACCTGCCCGTTCCCTGGGTGGCTGGTTCGACGCCTCCGCCGGTCGGTCCTGCCGGCCCCGTACACTTCCCCTGTCTCCCCCACCCAGGAGCGCGTTCCCTTGTGCGGCGTCTTCGGTGTCTTCGCTCCGGGCGAGGATGTCGCCCGGCTCACCTACTACGGGCTCTTCGCCTTGCAGCACCGCGGACAGGAGTCCGCGGGCATGGCCGTGTCCGACGGCGAGCGCATCGTCGTGACGAAGGACATGGGCCTCGTCCCCCAGGTGTTCAGCGAGTCGAACCTCACGGCGCTCGAGGGGCACATCGCGGTCGGTCACGCCCGCTACTCGACCACCGGGGCCTCGTCGTGGGACAACGCCCAGCCCCAGTACCGGGAGTCCCCGAGCGGCGGCCAGCTCGCCCTGTGTCACAACGGCAACCTCTGCAACACCGCCGACATCGCGCGCGAGATCGAGGTGGACGCCACAGCGGAGAACGACAGCGGGCTCATGGCGTCGCTCTTCGCGGCCGATGTCGACGTGTCGCTGGAAGAGGCGATCGCGCGGACCGCGGCCGGGCTGCGTGGGGCGTTCTCGCTCGTCGTGATGGACGAGCACACGCTCTTCGCGGTCCGCGATCCGTGGGGGGTCCGTCCGCTGCTCGTCGGCCGTCTACCCAACGGGGGCTACGTCGTCGCCTCGGAGACCTCGGCGCTGGACATCGTCGGGGCCTACGAGCTCCGTGAGGTGGAGCCCGGCGAGGTCATCACGATCGACGAGCAGGGCATGCGGAGCCGGCGCTACGCCGAGCCCGACCTCAAGTTCTGCCTCTTCGAGTGGGTCTACCTCGCCCGCCCGGACCAGCGGCAGCGTGGGGCCTCGGTGTACGGCGTCCGGCGCCGGCTCGGCCGTTCCCTGGCCCGCGAAGCGCCGGTCGACGCGGATCTCGTCATCCCGGTCCCCGACTCGGGGACGGCTGCGGCTGCGGGCTACGCCGAAGAGTCCGGCCTGCCGTACGCCGAGGGCCTCGTCAAGAACCGCTACGTCGGGCGCACCTTCATCGAGCCGTCCGAGTCGTTGCGTCAGCTCGGCATCCGGCTGAAGCTGAACCCGCAGCGGACCGTCATCGAGGGCAAGCGGCTCGTCGTCGTCGACGACTCGATCGTGCGCGGCAACACGTCACGGCAGCTCGTGCGCATGCTGCGGGAGGCCGGCGCCGCGGAGGTCCATCTCCGCGTCACCTCGCCGCCGATCACGCACCCGTGCTTCTACGGCATCGACATGGCCACGCGGGCGCAGCTCGTCGCGGCGTCGATGTCCGTCGACGAGATTCGCGACTTCGTCGGGGCGGACTCGCTGCACTACCTCTCCCTGGACGCGCTCGTCGCGGCGACGCCGCAGGACAAGGACGAGCTCTGTCGCGCCTGCTTCGACGGTGAGTACCCGATCGGCGTCCCCGCCGAGTACGTCGAACTCCCCCAGACGAGCCACGAGCTCGCCCAGTAGACGTGGCTGTGCGGCACGGTGCCGTTGGGGCGCCGTGCGCGCACAGCTCGTGGGTGGTGGTTCGTCTGGTGAAGTGGCTCGAGCGCCGGTCGGTTCTCTCGTGCCTCTCATTCAGATTCACGGGCAACGGGCAAGGGGGGTCGGCGGGCCGATGACGGATCAGGGGTCGGGCCCGTCACGCTCGCGGCCGTGGGGTCCGTCGCGTTGATGGTCGGGGGCGGGTTCGAGTCGGGTCCGTGCCGGCAGCGATCGGAAGACCCTGCCGTCGCGCTCGATGGTGTACACGCCCGTGTGGGGGTCCAGGTGTTGCGTCCAGCCGCGGCGGTGGATGAGGGCGTTGTGGCGGGAGGCGCCGAGCAGGATGACGTTGTCGGGGTCGTGGTCGATGCCCCAGGCCTGTGGTCGGATGTGGTGGTATTCGCTGGCGGTGGCGGGCAGGTCGGAGCCGGGGAAGCGGTCGCCGATGTCGCGTGCCCGCACCGCCCACTTCACCTTGGTGGGCAGCCGCTTCGCCTTGCGCGACTTCG
>JBOHEE010000135.1:0-21351 GCA_050700895.1 Nitriliruptorales bacterium
CGCCAGATCAACGCCCCGATCGAAGAGGAGATGCGGAAGTCGTACCTCGACTACGCGATGTCGGTCATCGTCGGGCGCGCGCTGCCCGACGTGCGCGACGGGCTGAAGCCGGTCCACCGGCGCATCCTCCACTCGATGAACGAAACCGGGCTGCGCCCGGACCGCCCCTACCGCAAGTGTGCGTCCGCGGTGGGTGACGTGATGAAGAAGTACCACCCGCACGGCGACAGCGCGATCTACGACGCGCTCGTCCGCATGGGCCAGGACTTCTCGACCCGATACCGGCTGATCGACGGACACGGCAACTTCGGCTCGGTCGACGGCGACCCACCCGCCGCGATGCGCTACACCGAGTCACGGCTGAGCCGGATCGCGATGGAACTCCTGCGCGACATCGACGAGGACACCGTCGACTTCGTCCCCAACTACGACGGCTACGAGCAGGAACCCGTCGCCCTCCCGGCCCGCTTCCCGAACCTCCTCGCCAACGGCTCGACCGGCATCGCCGTCGGCATGGCGACGAACATGCCCCCGCACAACCTCGGCGAGGTCATCGACGCGACGATCGCGCTGATCGACGACCCGTCGCTCAGCGCGTCCGACCTCATGAGCCACATCCAGGGGCCCGACTTCCCCACGGGCGGGGTGATCCTCGGCCGGGCAGCGATCCATGACGCCTACACCACCGGCCGAGGCGCCATCCGCGTCCGGGCGGTGGCGACGATCGAGGAGGAAGCCGTCGCGCAACGGATCGTCGTCACCGAGATCCCCTACATGGTGAACAAGTCGACCCTCCTGCAGCGCATCGCGACCCTCGTGACGGAGCGCTCGGTCGCCGGCATCCGTGACCTCCGCGACGAGTCCTCCCGCGAGGGGATGCGCATCGTCATCGAGTTGAAGCGCGACGCGCAGGCCCAGGTGGTGCTCAACAGCCTCTACAAGCACACCCAGCTCCAGGACACCTTCGGCGCGAACATGCTCGCGCTCGTCGACGGGGTGCCACGGACGCTGCGGCTCGACGAGATCCTTCGCCACTACGTCGACCACCAGATCGACGTCATCACGCGGCGGACGCGCTACCGCCTGCGCAAGGCCGAGGCCAGAGCTCACGTCCTCGAGGGCCTCCTCGTCGCCCTCGACCACCTCGACGAGGTCATCGACCTCATCCGCAACAGCCCGTCGGCCGACGAGGCGAAGACCGGGCTCATGGAGCGGTTCGAGCGGACCGAGATCCAGGCCCAGGCCATCCTCGACATGCAGCTCCGCCGCCTCGCGGCCCTGGAGCGGCAGAAGATCCAGGACGAGTACCGCGACCTCCAGGAGCTGATCGCCGAGCTGAAGGCGATCCTCGACGACCCCGCGCGCATCCGGGAGATCATCAAGGAGGAGCTGGTCGAGATCCGCGGTCGCTACGCCGACGAGCGGCGCACGCGCATCGTCGAGGACGACGGCGACGTCGCCGTCGAGGACCTCATCAAGGAGGAGGAGGTCGCGATCACCCTGAGCCGGGCGGGCTACATCAAGCGCACCCCGGTCTCGGCCTACCGGTCGCAGCGCCGTGGCGGGCGTGGGGTGAGCGGGGCGGACCTCAAGGAGGACGACATCGTCCGCGACGTGCTCATCACGTCGACCCACGACTGGCTCCTGTTCTTCACGAACCAGGGTCGGGTGCACCGCATCAAGGCGTACCAGGTGCCCGAGCGCGGCCGAGCCGCGCGAGGCGTGTACGTCGCGAACGTCCCCGGGCTGACCTTCGAGAAGAACGAGGTGGTGGCGGCAGTCATCCGCCTCAGCGAGTTCCGTGAGGACCAGTACCTGGTGTTCGCGACGAAGCAGGGCCGGGTGAAGCGGACCGCGCTGAGCGAGTACGACTCACCCCGCTCGAGCCTCATCGCGATCCGGCTGAACAAGGGCGACGAGCTCATCGGTGTCGCCGTGACCGATGGCGACGACGACATCTTCCTCGTCTCACGCGGCGCCATGGCGATCCGCTTCCACGAGGACGACGCGCGGTCGATGGGGCGCGACGCCGCCGGTGTGATCGGCATGAAGCTCGACGAGGACGACGAGGTCCTTTGGCTCGCGAAGTCGATCGGGGAGGGGCAGCTTCTCGTCGTCACCGAGGAGGGGTATGGCAAGCGCACTCCACTCGAGCGTTACCGCCGGCAGAACCGCGGGGGCAAGGGGCTGGTGACGGCGAAGCTCACCGAGGCGCGCGGTGGCCTTGCCGGGGCGCTCATCGCCCCGTACGAAGCCGAGGTCTTCATCATCACCGACGCGGGGACGATCATCCGCACACCGGTCGCCGACATCCGCCCGACGGGGCGGGCGACCCAGGGGGTTCGTGTCATGCGCCCGGAGGAGGGTGCGAAGGTCGCCTCCGTCGCGCTCGTGCTCGACGACGGCGCCGAAGACACGAGCACCGACTGAGCCGACCGGTCCGGGTCGGGGGAAGCTGAGAACGCGACGCCTACACTCGGGCGGTCGCGACGCGGAGAAGAGGAGTCGAGGGTGGCCCGTCGAAAGATGACGCTGCGTCGCGTCGACCCGTGGACGGTCCTGAAGTTCGGCTTCGTGCTGAACCTGTGCCTGCTCACGATCGCCCTCGTCGGGTTCGGCGTCGTTTGGTTCGTGATCGGCACGCTGGGACTCATCGATCAGGCCTGCCAGCTCGCCACGGACGTCGGCTTCGAGTCCTGCGGCGTCGACGGCGCGAACCTGTTCCGGCTCCTGCTCCTGCTCGGAGGCCTCTGGACGGTGATCCAGACCGCACTCATGGTCTTCGGGGCGTTCCTCTACAACCTGCTCGCGGACCTCGTGGGCGGCATCGGCGTCACCGTCCTCGAGGAGGGCAGCGTCGGCCTGCGTGCCGATGTGGCCCGGCGTCGCGCTGCCGAGACGCGAGCTGGAGACGCGGCCCAGACCCGGAGCGGCTCCGCCACCGAGGGCAAGGCCGGGTCCACAGCGGCGGACGGGACGGCACACACGCCGACCGACGACCACCCGCCCAGGGACGAGGGGACGGCAACGGCCGCGACGAGCCGCACATCAGGGTCGGACGAGCGCGACGAGGACCCCCTCTTCGGGCCGTGAGGCCCATCGTCGGGTCGCGACCCGCGGGGCGCGTCGGTACCCTCACGCCCGGCCGCGCCAGCGGCGACAACCCGGGGCCAATAGCTCAGCTCGGTTAGAGCGCACCCCTGATAAGGGTGAGGTCGATGGTTCAAGTCCATCTTGGCCCACAAGAGAAATCGCAGGTCAGAGCGGGTCCCCAGGGACCCGCTCGCTGCTTGCAGCGCCGAGCTTGGACACCACTTGGACACACATTTCGCCCCGAGGGTTTGCGGCGAGGGTCGGATGGCTCGCTTCACAGAGTGACCATCGGAGTGATTCCCGGTCAGGAGACGTCCTCATCGGCATCGCCACCGAAGATCTCCCGGGCGAACCGTTCCGCAGCGTCGGCCTGCATGCCAGGGAGCAGGTGAGCGTAGGTATCAAGCATGAACGCGGTCGACGCCCACCCGAGGCGCTCCTGGACAACCTTCAGGTGCTCGCCCGAGGCGAGGAGGAGCGAGGCGCGGGTGTGGCGGACGTCGTGGGCGCGTATCTCTGGAACGCCGGCGGCTACGCACAGGCGACTGAACTCATGGCTGATCCAGTCCGGGTTGAGATGGCGCCCGTCGGGCCACGTGAACAGGAACGACCCGTGACCTCGGCCGCCGTGTCCACGCTCGCACGCAGGTAGGTCCTCGGGACCACTCCACCGACCGCCGCCGGCGAGCTGCCATTCGGCTCGTCGCGAGCGCCACTGCCGTGATGGCCCTCCACGGGCTGGTCGCCGTGGCGTTCGGCGAATGGAACCTCGCCTCCGCGTTCACGATCGGAGCGTCGCTCGCCGTCATCGCCGCGACCTTGGCCACGATCCGCCTGGCAACCCGCAAGCCGATGGAGCTGTGGCATGGCATGGCCACGGTGGGAGCGCTCTGGCTCGTCGCACCGGTCTTCGCGGCCGTGTCGCTGCTGCTGTCGGGACACTTCGCCAGCTACCTCGACGCCTACTTCGACGCCATGTCGGGACTCACGACGTCCGGTCTCACGCTCATCCAGGACCTCGACCACGCGGGCTATTCGCTGAACCTGTGGCGCCACAGCATGCAGTTCGTCGGGGGGATGGGCATCGCGATCGTGCTCGTCAGCCTCTTCGGCGCCGCGAGCGCCCACGCGAACGCCCTCTACGTCGGGGAGGCGCGGGAGGAGCGCATCCTCCCGAACCTCGTGCGCACCGCCCGCTTCATCCTCCTGGTCTCCGCGATCATGTTCGCCGTCGGCACCCTCGCCCTCACGATCGCCGGAATCGCCGCAGGCCTGACCCCGCCGCGAGCGCTGTTCCACGGCGTCACGATGTTCATGGCCGCCTTCAGCACCGGCGGGTTCGCGCCCTACAGCCAGAGCGCCGGCTACTACCACTCCCTCGGCATGGAACTCACGCTCCTCGTGCTCATGTTCACCGGTGCGTTCTCGTTCGGGCTCCACTACCAGCTCTGGCGCGGCAGCGTCCGCGAGCTCTACCGCAGCCTCGAGGCGCGCACCTTCCTCACCGCCCAACTCGCCGTCGTCGCGCTCGGCCTGATCGGGCTCGCACGCGCAGGGACCTTCACCTCGGCGGGCCCCCTGTTCCGCAAGGGCGTCTTCACCCTCATGTCCGCCCAGACGACCACGGGGTTCCAGGTGAACCAGTCGACCCTGTACGTCAGCGAGTGGGGATCGATGGCGCCGGCCGCCATCGTCATCGCGATGTCGATCGGCGCCATGGCCGGCTCCACCGGCGGCGGCATCAAGGCGTTCCGCGTCGGCATCGTCGCCAAGGGGATCTGGCGCGACATCCGCCGGGTGCTCATGCCGAAGGACGCCCTCGTCGTCGAGACCTACCACTCCGTCCGCCGGCAGATCCTCCGCGAGGAACACGTCCGTGCCGCCGCCACCGTCCTCCTCCTCTACTTGCTCACCTACCTCGCCGGGGGCATCGTGGGGCTCTTCTACGGCTACGAGTTCACCCAGTCCATGTTCGAGTCCACATCCGCCACCGGCACGGTCGGACTCTCGATCGGGGTGACGGCCCCGGACATGCCGACCACACTCAAGCTGCTCTACATCGGCCAGATGTGGGTCGGCCGCCTCGAGTTCATCTCCGTGTTCGTGCTGCTCGGCAGCATCGGTGCCCTCGTGCGCCGCCCGAGCGCACTCTGATTAGCCACGTCGTTCTCCTTGGCTGGGGGACGTCCCCGACGTCGTCACGCGGTTGTCTCCTGGCCACACACCGGGGTCCGACGTGCACGCAGAGTGCGCAAGTGCAAGATCGATCCGAAGAGATTCCCGTGGCACTCCTCGACACCGACGGGTACTGCCTACGACCACTCGACATCCACAACACGAATATCGCCTCTAACAGCCTCCGATAGCCCAAATGCTCGACATTCGCTCCTCGACACGCCGCCCACGACCCCGCATCATCACCCGCATGCAAACGGCGCACAGACTGGCATCCAGATGCGGGCCCGTCGCGGACGCGGCTTCCAGCGGGCGTGGGAGGCGGGGCCGGTGCTGAACATCGGGCGTCTCGCGCCCGGCGGCGAGGACTACTACCTCGAAACGATCGCGGTCACGGTGCAGGACTACTACATGGGCCGCGGCGAAGCGCCGGGGCGGTGGGTCGGCGATGGCAGTCGTGAACTCGGTCTCGGTGGCGGCGTGGTCAATGGGGACCATCTCCGAGCCGTACTCGGGAACCGGGACCGGGTGACCGGCGAGCCTCTCGTCGGCGCTCGGAACCGACGTGTCCCTGGGTTCGACCTGACCTTCCGTGCGCCGAAGTCGGTGTCTCTGATGTGGGCCCTCGGCGATGCTGAGGTCGCACGCCAGGTGAAGGAGGCCCACGATGCAGCGGTGCGCGCGTCGATCGGGTTTGTCGAGGCGGAGGTCGCGCGCTCACGTCGCGGCCACAACGGTGCGGAGCCGGTCGAGGTGACTGGCGTGGTGGCGGCCGCGTTCCGACACCGGACGTCGCGGGCGAAGGATCCGCTCCTCCACACCCACGTGCTCGTGGCCAACTGCGTGAGGGCGGTCGATGACGGCGAGTGGCGCACGCTCGACTCGCGACGGCCGTATCGCTACGCGAAGACCGTCGGCTACCTCTACCAGGCGCAGCTCCGTCACGAGTTGACCGTACGACTCGGCGTGGAGTGGGGACCGGTCAGGAACGGCTGGGCCGACGTCCAGGGATTCCCTCGTGAGGTGATCGACGAGTTCTCGACCCGGCGCGCCCAGATCCTCGACGCGCTCGAGAAGCGCGGCGAGACCTCAGCACGCGCAGCCCAGATCGCCGCGCTCGAGACCCGTCAGGCCAAGACCCCCGACCCGGATCTGGACGGACTTGACCGCGCCTGGGAGGACCGAGCGCGTGACGTGGGCTTCGACCCGAAGACGATCGTGCGCCTCCTCGGCCGGCACCCCGTGCCCGGCGGCAAGCCGAGCCTCGGCGCCGTCGCCACCCACCTGCTCGGGCCTGAAGGACTGACCGCGCAGTCGTCGAGCTTCGACCGGCGCGACGTGCTGCAGGCATGGTGCGAGAACCTCCCCGACGGCGCCCCGATCGCCCATGTACAGGCCCTCGCTGACGCACTGCTCGACGACGAGCGCCAAGCCGTCGTCTGCCTCGACGACCCTGCCGGCGTCATCCGCCGGCTGGCACGGATCGTCGACGACCCCGCGCTACTCCACGCCCGAGCTGCTCGCCACCGAGCAGCGTCTCGTCGACGCGGCCGGGCAGCGCGCCGCCGACAAGGGCGCGCGCGTCGACCACGCATCGCTCGAGCGGGTCCTCGCCGCCCACCCGACGCTGCTCGCCGACCAGGCCGCGATGGTCGAACGCCTGGCCACCTCCGGCGCGGGAGTGGACGTCGTGGTCGGCAAGGCCGGCTCCGGCAAGTCCTTCGCGCTGCGAGCGGCGCGAGAGTCGTGGGAGAGCCAGAGCATCCGCGTGGTCGGCTGTGCGCTCGCGGCCCGCGCCGCTCAGGAACTCGAACGCGGCTCGGGCATCCTGTCCACGACCATCGCGCGCATGCTCGTCGACCTCGACCACCCGGAGCACGGCGGACTGGAACGCGGCTCCGTGCTCGTAGTCGATGAGGCCGGGATGGTCGGCACGCGCGTCCTGGCTCGCCTTCTCCAGCACGCTGAGGACGCTGGGGCGAAGGTCGTGCTCGTCGGGGATCATCATCAGCTTCCGGAGATCGATGCCGGCGGCGCCTTCCGCGCGCTGGCGAACCGGCTCCCCGCGGTCGAGCTCACCGACAACCGTCGGCAGCGCGAACCCTGGGAGCGCACTGCGCTCGACGAACTCCGCCACGGCAGCACCGTCACGGCCATCGACGCATACACGAGCCACGACCGGATACACGTCGCCGAGACCCAAAGGGCCCTCCGCGAGCAGCTCGTCGGCGACTGGTGGAACGCGGTCTTCGAGCACGGCGTGGACGCGATCATGGTCGCCGCCCGCCGCGCCGACGTCGCCGACCTCAAGCCCGGGCCCGCACGTGCTCCGTTGCAGCGGGGGCGGTCTTCGGACCCGAGCCGGAGACCGGCGGGCGCACCTTCCAGGCCGGCGACCGGATCGTCTGCCTCCGCAACAACGCCTTCCTGAAGACCATCAACGGCATGCGCGGCACCGTCACTCGCGTCGATCCGGACCACGAGCAGCTGTGGTTCCAGCCGGATCAGCTACCGCTGCCGTTGCGGCTGCCGAGGCCGTACCTGGAGGGCGGATGGGTTGACCACGCCTACGCGATCACCGCGCACAAGGCGCAAGGGCTGACGTGCGACGCAACGTTCGTGCTCGGGGACGAGAGCATCTACCGCGAGTGGGGATACGTCGCGCTCTCGCGCGGGCGGAACGCCAACCACCTGTACGTGGACGGCGATGGCGTCGACGCCGCTGAGGAGTTCCTCCACCAGGCCGCGCTCGAAGCGAATGACGACAACCCGGTCGCCGCGCTGCGGCGTCGCCTCCACCGCAGCCAAGCCGAGGTCCTCGGCCTCGATCAACTCGACCGGTCCGCCGTTGGCGAGTCCCGCCGTCGCATCGAGCAGAGTCGCGCACGCGAACTCGAGCGCGGATTCGACACGGGGCTCGGCCTGTGAGAGGACGGTCATCGCAAGTCGTCGGTCTCGGTCGTCACGTCGAGACCGAAGACCCGCTGGAGGTACCGCCACAGCGTCTCGCGGAACGCCTCACTCAAGACACGGGTCGTGCTGCGCACGGGCCATCTCGACCGCGTATAGGTACTCCTCACGGTAGATCCCAGGCAGGTCGTCGATGCTGATGCCAGGCTCGTCATCCACAGCATCCTCCTCCCTCGGCTCTAGGGAGATATCACGTCCCGGAGCGGCATGACAGGCTGCATCCCGCCTAGCTGTGGACCCAGACGGCCGTTGGCATAATGCCAACAAGGAGCTATTGTTGGGGTACTGGGCGAGACACCGAGACGACGAGGTTGAGGCTGCACTCGAGTTCGCTGACGAGCACGGGTGGCGAGTGGAGACGACGACCGGCAGGAGCAGCCATGCGTGGGGACGCATCCTCTGTCCGGAGCGCTCACGCGACGGGTGTCGACGGAGCATCTGGTCGACGCCTCGCAACCCCGGACGTCACGCCCAGCAGCTTGTGAGCGCCGTGCGGCGCTGCCCGCACACGGGCCCGGATCGGGAGGAGTGACGTGGCCGTCTACAGCTTCACGCTGATCCTCGACCACCGTGAGGAGCTCACTGACGAGGGGCTGGACCGGCTGTACGAGGCGGGATGCGACGACGCGACCTTCGGCATGGCGAGCGGGGTCGTGGTCGCCGACTTCGACCGTGAGGCGCCGTCCGCCGAGAAGGCGCTGCGGTCCGCTATCGAGACCGTCGAGGAACTCGTCGGTCCGGTTCACCACGTCGAGCCGGGCAACATCGTGAGCACCGGCGAGATCGCCGAGCGGCTCGGACGTAGTCGCGAGAGCGTGCGCCTCCTCGCGAGCGGCGAGCAGGGGCCCGGCACCTTCCCCATCCCCGTCAGCGGCGCCGCGAGCCGGCTCCGACTGTGGTCCTGGCCGGAGGTGCTTGCCTGGTGCGTCGATGAGCTAGGGCCCGAGATCGACCCGCATCTCATCGAGCTGACTGAAGCGATCGCGGACTTCGAGACGCGGACGACAACGGCAGGTCGGCGCCGCACCGCGTAACGGCCTTGCGCCCTCACCCGCGCCCCGTTCCCGGGGCAACTTGGCGGTCGTGGTCCGCAGCACTTGGACACCACTTGGACACATAATCTCTGGGACACGCTGCCACTCGGTGCCACCCGACGAACTACAGAGCTGTCTTTTCGCAGCTCAGGGCACTGGACGGGATGGAGCGACCCTCCAGGCACAGCGGTGATGCCCCTGATAAGGGTGAGGTCGATGGTTCAAGTCCATCTTGGCCCACACGACGAGGACGCAGATCAGAGCGGGCCCTTGAGGGCCCGCTCCTGCATCTCGGAGCTGGCCTGCACCCCGCCCGGACACGTACCGTCGACGTCCTTGCCGATCCGATGGCCCCATCGTGTCGCGTTCAGCGTGGTCGATCGGGTCCGACCTGACCTCATGGTCGCTCTCCGAGATGACGTCCGGCCGCGCGGGTGGCAGGCTGTAGCCCGCTCGGTCGACAGGAGAGGAGCCGGCATGACCCATCACGAGGAGGGCACGGTCGAGGAACGGGAGGAGGAGAAGGAGAAGGAGAAGGAGAAGCGGGGCAAGGGCAAGTTCTTCGCGCTCCTCCTCGCGGGGATCGGAGCCGCCGGCCTCTGGATGAAGAAGAAGCGCGAGCGCGAGCTCGACGAGGCGCTGTGGGAGGAGCCCCGCGACCTCTGAGAACTCCCCCGGGCAGCGCCTGCACTGTCCACAGGATTGCTCACACCCGTGTGTTTCTCCTGCTGGTGGCGGGTGAGCCCTGTGGATGAGCGCGGTCGGTGCCGGTCCGGGCCCGACGCAGCGGAGGGCGCCGCCCATGGCTGACCCCATCGCCGTCCAGCGGCTCAACCACGCGGTGCTGTTCGTGCGGGACGTGGAGCGGTCCGTGCGCTTCTACCGGGACGTCTTCGGATTCGAGGAGATCGTCCGCGAGGCCGGAGGGCGCGCGGCCTTCCTCCGAGCCCGCGGATCGCAGAACCATCACGACCTCGGCCTCTTCGAGGTCGGTTCGAATGCCCCGGACCCGCCGCGGGGCACGGTCGGTCTCTACCACCTCGCCTGGGAGGTCCCGACGATCGAGGACCTCGCCGCCGCCAGGGAGGTCCTCGTCGAGGCCGGGGCCTACTCGGGCGAGAGCGACCACGGCGCGACGAAGTCGCTCTACGGCCACGACCCCGACGGCAACGAGTTCGAGATCATGTGGATGCTGCCGCGGGACCGCTGGGGGGAGCACGAGCGCCGTGCGATCATCGCGCCGCTCGACCTCGCGGCCGAGGTCGCCGAGCACGGCTCGGACTAGGAGGGTGGTGGTTCAACGTGGTGTGCGCCCAGGCGCGTGCCGAAGTCGGGCACCAGCCTCCTAGGCGAGCCGCCAGCCGATCGGCTCGGCCCCGAGTCCCACGAGCAGCTCGTTCGTGCGGCTGAACGGCCGCGAGCCGAAGAACCCCGAGTTCGCCGACAGCGGGCTCGGGTGCGGGCTCTCGACCGTGGGGGTGGATCCGAGCATCGGCCTGAGGTTGCGGGCGTCGCGGCCCCAGAGGATGGCGACGAGCGGCCGGTCGCGGGCCGCGAGCGCGCGGATCGCCTGCTCGGTGACGTCCTCCCAGCCTCGTCCGCGGTGGGAGCCGGGTGACCCGGCCCGGACGGTGAGAACCCGGTTCAGGAGCATGACCCCGCGCTCGGCCCAGGCGGTGAGATCGCCGTTGCCGGGCCGCGGGTGACCGAGGTCCTCGCAGTACTCGCGGCAGATGTTCTGGAGGCTCTTCGGCAGCGGTCTGACCTCCGGCGCGACGCTGAAGCACAGGCCGATCGGATGACCCGGGGTCGGATACGGGTCCTGGCCGACGAGCAGGACCTTCACCTCGTCGAAGGCGGTCTGGAACGCCGCGAGGATGCGATCCCCGGCTGGCAGGAATCGCCGGCCTGCTGCCTGCTCCTCGCGGAGGAAGTCGCCGAGCTGCGCAAGGCGCTCCCGCACCGGGGCGAGCGCGTCCGCCCAGCCGGGACCCACGAGCTCCGCGAGGTCCCGTCTCGTGTCCGTGTCCGTCTGCGCCATCAGACGAGCTCCGTCTCGAGGGTGGCCGTCTGGAGCGCAGGGTCCCGGTCGTCGCCGGTGATGTCACGCAGGCGGGGGACGCCCTCCTCCGACCCGAGGGCAAGGAGCCGGTCTCCCGCTCCGAGGCGACGCCCCGACCGGGGCCGGTACGTCCACCGGCCCTGGCGCTCGATCGCGAGGACCTCCATGCCGGTCTCGGTGCGGAGACCGAGCTCGCCCAGCGTCGCTCCGTCGGCCGGGGATCCCGCGGCCACGAACGCGTCGGCGACGATCTCGTCGCTCTCCGCGAGCGCGTGCGCGATCACCGGGTGGGGAGGCTCCTCGGACTCGATCAGGCGTGTCATGCCCTGGGCGGCGTCGGTGATCCGCTCCGATGCCGCGGCGAGCCGCATGAGCCCACGCAGCCGCTCCGGCTCGTCGCTCTTGGCCGCCGCGCGCAGTGCCCAGTTCTCGAGCTCGTGCCAGAGGGCGTCCGCACGGTCCTCGATGACCGACACCTCGGAGGCGAGCGCTCGATCCTGGAGGAGGATCGCGGAGTACGCGAGGCCGATCGCCACCTCGCTCGTGTTCTTCAGTTCGACGCAGAGGTCGACCGCCCGGTCGAGGTCGGTGAGACGCCGCTCCTGGGCCGGCGGCTCGAGGTGACGGGGCGGGGCGCCGGCCAGCTCACGGACGTCGTCGACCCCGGCCTCGGGGCCCTGCAGGAAGAGCAGGTCGCCCTCTCGGGGGACGAAGTCGCCGTCGGGACCGAAGACGAAGTCCTCGTCGCGGCGAACCGCGATGAGCCACATGCCGGTGCGTGCGGGGAGTTCGAGCTCCCGCAGCGTGCGACCCTCGACGGCGTTCTCCTCGCGGACCTTGATCCGGGCCACGACCTCGAACGCGTAGCGGAGGTCGTCGCGGAGCTCCTGCGGGACGCCGAGGTGGCGCAGCTCGACCCGGGCGATCTCCTCGGCGGCGGCCGCGACGGCCTCGATGGCGACCGCAAGGCCGAGGACGCCCGCGAGGCGCTCCGCGTCTTCGGGTGTTCGTGCCGCGAGCATGCTCACCTGGCGCAGCTCGTTCAGGTCGCGATCGAGGTCCTCGAGGAGGTGGAGGACCTCGCGGGCGAGCTCGTCGTCAGCGAAGAACACGGCCGCGTAGGCGAGGTCGACCGTCAGCTCGGCCGCATCCTTCGCGTGGGTGAGCAGCTCCTTGACGCTGCGGTGAGGGACGCGCATCGGGCTCCGGAACGGGACGCCGGGAACGGTAGCGCCGCAGGGCCCCTCCGCGTCGCCGGCACCGACGTCTCAGGCTCCCGGCGCGCTCGGGAGCCGGAGGACGAAACGGCTGCCGCCGTCCTCACCGTCCTCGTAGCGGACCCCGCCCCCGTTGAGGGAAGCGAGACCCGCAACGATCGAGAGACCCAGTCCCGTCCCGCCTCCGGCCTCGTCGGTGGCGACGCGGCTGAAGCGCTCGAAGAGCCGGGGAACGAACTCGTGGGGGACGCCAGGTCCGTGGTCGGTGACCGCGAGCTCCACCGCGTCGCCGACCGCCGAGGCGACCGCGGCGAAGGGGGGTGCGCCGTATTTCAGGGCGTTCTGCACGAGGTTGAGGACCATGCGCCTGCCGTGGTCCGGGTCGACCCAGAGGTCGAGGCCGTCGGGGACGTCGATGTGGAGCTCGTCCGCGCGGCCGATCCCGTCGAGCGCCGCGTCCACGAGCCGTCCGAGGCTGACCCGCTCCGGGTGCGACGCGAGGCCGCCCCCCTCCAAACGTGCGACCACCGAGAGGTCGTCCACGAGCCGCGTGAGGCGGCGCCCTTGACGCGTCATCACCTCGACCGCGTCACGCCGCTCGTCGTCGCTCATCTCGTCCCACGCGTCCCCGAGGAACTCCCCCATGCCGGTGAGCGTCGCGAGTGGCGTGCGGAGGTCGTGCGATGCCGCGGACATGAAATCCCGCAGCAGCGTGAGGACGCGCTGGAGCTCACGTTCGGCGCGGGTCAGGTCGGAGACATCCTGGAAGGACAGCACGACGCCGCGCTTGGTCTCGTCACCGGGGAGGATGTGCGTGGCGAGGGCGAGCCACCGCGTGTCGTCGCGTGCGCGCAGTCCGACGAGGCGGGGGCCGTGGGGTTCTCCGTCCTCGAGGCTCCGGACGACGGGATGCATCTCGCCGCCGAGGGACTCGTGGCGCTCGTCGACGAGGACCCGCAGAGCGAGCTCGTCCCACTGGCAGTAGCGCTTGTCGGAGATGGCGAAGCCGAGGATCTCTTCCGCCGCGGGGTTCGCGGCGAGGACCCGCCCGCCGGCGTCGAGAGCGATGACGCCCTCGCTCAGCGAGTCGAGGACCGCTACGAGCCACTCCTCCGAGAAGTGGGGACGCGATGTGACCGGACGTTGGTCCACAGCAGCGCTCCGCGCGGGTCTGTCGACGAGCCTAGTCGCGACGGTCGCGTGACCGACCTGACCGGAGCCGCGCCGGGGGGACCGCAGCAGGACCGTGGACCCGATCGGATTCGAACCGAAGACCCCCTGCTTGCAAATCAGCGCTGGGGGTATAAGTCCGTTTCAGCCGGTGCTGCTCCGTGCCACGAAGAGCCGCTGACCTGGGCTTTCGCAGAGGGGCCGTGCCACCCCGTACCCCCTGTGACGCTCGGTGCCCGTTCGCGCGTGACCGGAATGTGACCGGCGGGCGGTTCTTGCCGCCCCCTGATTCGCACCTTCCGTGCCGATTGCGCACGCCCGAGGGCATCGGCAGGCGTCTTCGTGAGAGGGCTGGCGCTGTCTGCGATACATTCGCAGCATGTCACGAGAAACCGTCGGAGAGTCCTGGGCGTCCTCGGCTGTGGCACGGGCGACGATGCAGGCGAATAGGAGTCGCGACACAAAGCCGGAGATGGCTGTCCGCAGAGAACTACATCGGCGGGGCCTGCGTTATCGCGTCCACGTTCGACCGGTTCCGGATCTGCCTCGAGTAGCTGATGTGGTCTTTGGCAGGGCGAAGGTGGCCGTCTTTGTAGACGGCTGCTATTGGCACGGCTGCCCTCAACACGGCTCGATCCCAAAGGCCAACCGAACGTATTGGACGCAGAAGATCGCGCGGAACCAAGAGCGCGATCGCAGGACCGACGCCGTGTTGCGCAAGGCGGGATGGGAAGCCATTCGCGTTTGGGAGCATGAGGAACCGCACCGGACAGCGGACCTGGTGGAGGCTGCGGTGCGCCGCACCTGACAGGCGACTCCGAAGTCGTGACCTCGAAGCGCTCGCCCGGGCGCTGGCCCGCAAGCATCCCGGTGCCGCCGGCAGCCTGCGCGAGGGGGCTCGACGAGACCCTCACCGTCACCCGCCTCGGGATTGGGAATGGCAAGCTCATTTGGCCCCACTGTGACGGGTTGATCTGGCCCCACCCGTGTTGTTTGCGGGTGCTCCGGTCACGGAGGGGTGAGCGGAGCCGGGGTGTTGTCGGGACACCGGCACGCGGGTCGTGGTGGTTGGGACGGGGCGAGGCTGGTGACCCCCTCGTCCGGCCGCATCATGGACGCTGAGCCCCCGCTCGTCGTGGGATCTCGAGTGGCGCGCGTCAGGACCCCCGGTGTGCGTCTCCTGTCGCGCCCTCGCATTCTTCGTCCTCATCAGCAGCGCCCGGGACAGTCTCTCCGTACTCGGGGAGCTGAACGCCGAAGTCAAGCTCCATATCCGTACCGCCGAGCTGCTGGTACCTCTGGCCCGCCTGGAAGAGCAGGCGCTGAGCCTGCACGACAACCGTTCTGAGGAGCCCCACCGAAACGTCCCGCTCGGACGCGACCTTTGTCAGCTGCCAGAAGGTCTGCGCGCGCCGAGCGATGCGTACATCCGGGTGTTCGCTCCGGTCTTCCCATCCGGCAGGCGCGATGACAGCGCGGTACGAAGACGGGAGCTCGATAGGGTCGTCGCGCGCAATGTCTCCCTCGTTGAGGACCGCGCCAAAGCGAGACGCGCGGACCGCCTGCTCGTAGACGGTCCACTCGGCGCGGCTCATCAGGCGCTTTGCTTCAGGGTCCCTTGCGTCGCGATCTTCGAGTTCCCAGAACGGCCACATCTCGAGGGAGTGCACTTCGTACGGGTCCAAGACGAACATCGCGACGGCATCCGTGCGCTGGTTCGTCAGATGGCGACGTACCCGCGTTCGAAGCGCCTCCCTCGTCTGGCCCACGTAGATCGGCTCTTCGTCGAAGTCGTAGAAGCAGTACACGCCGAACTTCGCATCACCGAATCGGCGTCCGTCGCTGTCCTCTGTGTTGAGAGCGTGTTCGAGGTTTCCGTAGAGGGCGCGGACCTCGGGCGGCACGTCTCGCAGGGACATGCCGGCGAGCCTACAGATGCGCCTACGCGAGCAGCGGCTGCAAGTAATTCTCGGCGAGCCATGCGACCACCGGCACGGCCACGGCGTCCCCGAACCCGAAGTACACCTGGTTCCGGCGATGGCCTCTGATCTCGTAGGTCCAAGCTCCCATCAGCGAGGCGTACTCACACGGTGTCATCCATCGCACTCGCGCCTCGCCCATTCCGACTTCGACGACCGCCTGCAGGGACGACCCTCCCCTCACCGCCCGTAGACACCCGGCGATTCCATCGGCGCGGATCTCCCACGCTGTCTTCCCACGCCGCGTGCGCCGGTAGGCCGTCCGCCATGAGAGGTATGAGCCCTCTCTTAGGTGCTCGTAGCGCTCGAGTTGGAGGTCTGAAAGCTCTCTGACGAAGCGTTCCTGCCGTTCAGGTTCCCACCACCTCGGGTCGTCCGTCGTCACGGGTTCGAGCCAGTCGTCCAGGTTCGTCGGCCCGTCTGGAAGGGGCGGCAGCCACGCGGCTGTGGTCTTCAGGTGGGGGCGGTCCCGAAGCCACTCGCTTATCCATGCTGGGCGCGCCGCGTTCGGCTCCTCCCATCCCACCGACTTCAGGGGCTCCAGGGCAGCGATGACGAAGAGACGCGGACGCGACTGTGGCAGGAAGTGACGAGCGTCGATCGAGAGGACGTCGCAGGCATACTCGAGTTCGTTCAGTGACTCGACGACGCGTTCGAGGTCCCTCCCGCCCTTGGATGTCGCCAGCCCGTGCACGTTCTCGACGGCTACGACTCTCGGAGCTCGGTCTTCGCTGGCCAGCGCACCAAGTAGGGAGTGGAAGCCCCACCACGTTCCGGACTCCGGTCCGTCGAGGCCGTTTCGATCACCGGCGAGTGACAGGTCGGTACAAGGGAACGACGCCCACGCCAGGTCCAGCCGAGCAGGAGGGAGGCCATCTGCCACGACCGCGTGGATGTCCCTGACGTCGAAGTGGCGATTGCCGTCGCCACGCCAGTTCGCCCGATAGAGCGACGCCTTATCCGGATCGATGTCGTTTGCGTATACGACACGGAACGCTCCGGTGGACTCGAGTCCGGTCCGCGCCAAGCCGACTCCGGCGAAGAACTCCGCGACCTGGAAGCGGGTGTCTTCGCGGGTCAAACTCGACTCCGATTCCGATCGCGGAAGGTCCGCGGCCTCCGGGGGGTGCTGTCGCGGACGATACATACCAGGGGGGTGCGACAGCGAGGATGCTTCGCGCTGCCACGACGGCCCCAGGAGCCGTCCGTCCTCGATTTCGCGTTCGCTATCACGGTCCCAAGGGAGCGCGAGTTGTTTCCCGTTCGACGCCATCGGTGTTCCCCTCTTGAGCTCTCCCGGTTCGGATGCTCGGAGCAATCGGACCCGGCGTCAGAACTGGTCCGCGAATCGCTGGGGATAACTCTCGCTCGCGATCACGCGGAGTGGCGGGAGTTCTGCCGCCGGTTCCATTTGTGCGTTCTCTGAACGTTCGGAGCCTCTCTCCACCGAGGACGGTGATGGGAGTGGGCGGCGAGCGAATGAAGTTGTCCACAGGAATTCCGGCGCTGACCTTGGAGTCCGGTGGCGCTCCGCGGATCCTCACCTCTGGCACTCGCCGGAGAGGGGACGGGTTGCGCGCACGGATCATCCGCGTCTGCCCGAGGTGCGGCGTCCAGGCCTTGGGAGCGAAGTGCGTCGGCTGCCGGGTGCAGGTGGCCTGGGAAGCAGTGATCGACCTCGACCGGCCGCTCCGCAGCACGTCTACGTCAGCGTCGACGGCCACCGTGAGTTCGGGGTTGCCCGCCGGCACGCTCGGCGGACCATCGAGCTGAACTCAGCCACGAATCGACGCCCTGGCGGGCTGGCGGGCCCGCCAGGATGAGGAACGCAAGACGGCCGGGGCGGCTTGGCGGGATCAACCCGAAGGTGATTGCCGAGCGGATGGGCCACAGCTCGGTCGCCTTCTTCCTCGATACGTACGGGCACGTCCTGCCCGGGATGGACCCCGACGCGGCCGAGCACCTCGCCGACATCGTGCTCGGCAAGGAGGACGGTGCCGAATCCGTTGGGGGCGACCGCGTGGAGAACGAGATCAGCGAAGCCGGCAACCGCAGTGAGCGGGGTGACGAGGGTGGTGAGGCGGCGTGACGGCGGCTCCGGCGGCACAGGCTCTGACGGCCCTTGCTCCGACGGCTCCGAGGGCCACAGCTCCGATGGCCCTCGGATGTGACCGGGATGTGACCGGGACTCAGGTGGGCCGCCCGAGGGCTTTCCCTCGCACCCCGGCTGACCTGCGGAAACGCGGTGGACCCGATCGGATTCGAACCGACGACCCCCTGCTTGCAAAGCAGGTGCTCTGCCAACTGAGCTACGGGCCCGAGAGCGAGCCGTGAGGGTACCCGCCGGGCCGCTCCTACCATGCCTCCGTGACCTCCGAGACCGCGCCGTGAGGGTACCTGCCGGGCCGCTCCTACCATGCCGCCGTGACCGCCGAGACCGCGCCGCCCCCGAACACCGCCCGTCTCGACGCCCTCTTCCGCGGCGACGAGTACATGGGCATGATCGGGGCGGAGCTCGTGGAGTGGGAGGGGGGCCGCGCCGTCGTGCGCTGGACCCCGAGGCCGGAGCATTGCAACTTCGCGGGCACCGTCCACGGCGGAGCGATCTTCTCCCTCGCCGACGCTGCCTTCTCGATCGCCTCGAACTCGTGGGGCCGCGTCTGCGTGGCCCTCACCGTCGAGATCCACTACCTCCGGGCCCCGTCGCTCGACGTGCCGCTGGTCGCGGTCGGGACGGAGCGTTCGCGCGGGCGGCGGTCCGCGTCGTACCTGATCGAGGTCCGCCCCGAGGCGGACCCGAGCGAGCTGACCGCCAGCTTCCACGCGATGGTCCACCGGACGGGCGGGTGGCACTTCGGGGACGCCGCCTGGCCGGAGGACTGGCGCGCCACCCAGTGACGAGCAGGCCCTGGCGAGGTCGGTGACGGGATCGGCCGGCCGGCGCGCGACCAGTACGCTGGTTCCGACGTGGTCCCGGCCGCGTGCCGGGGTGGTGCCTGCGAAGGAGACCGCAGATGCGCGAGGCCGTCATCATCGAAGCCGTCCGCAGCCCGATGGGCCGAGGCAAGCCGGGCGGCAAGCTCAGCAACGTGCATCCGACCGACCTGCTCGCGGAGGTTCTCCGCGGTCTCGTCGACAGGACGGGCATCGATGCGGGCGAGGTGGACGACGTCATCGGCGGGTGCGTCTCGCAGGCCGGGGAGCAGACCTTCAACATCACCCGCAACGCGGTGCTCGCGGCCGGCTTCCCCGAGTCGGTCCCGGCGACCACGGTCGACCGTCAGTGCGGATCCTCGCAGCAGGCGGCCCACTTCGCCGCGCAGGGCGTCATCGCCGGCGCCTACGACGTCGCGATCGCCTGCGGGGTCGAGTCGATGAGCCGCGTCCCGATGGGGTCGTCGATGGCCGGCCAGAACCCGTTCGGCGCGCGGATCTTCGAGCGCTATCCGGCCGGGCTCGTGCCCCAGGGCATCTCGGCGGAGCTCATCGCCGCGAAGTGGGGCTTCGAGCGCGACCAGCTCGACGAGCTCGCGCTTCGCTCGCACCGGCGCGCCGCCGCGGCGACCAGCGCGGGACGGTTCGACGCCGAGATCCTGCCGATCAAGGCCCCCCAGGAGGACGGGTCGGTCGACGAGGTCGCGACCGACGAGGGCATCCGCCCCGACACGTCCCTCGAGGTGCTCGGCAACCTGCGCCCCGCCTTCCAGGACGACTCCGTGAGCGAGCGCTTCCCGGAGATCAAGTGGGTGATCACCGCGGGCAATTCCTCGCAGATCACCGACGGAGCGGCCGCGCTCCTCGTCATGACGCCGGAGAAGGCGGAGCAGCTCGGGCTCTCCCCGCGGGCCCGCTTCCACACGTTCGCGCTCGCCGGCGACGACCCCATCATGATGCTGACCGGGGTCATCCCCGCGACGCAGAAGGCCCTCGAGCGGTCCGGCCTCTCGATCGACGACATCGACGTCTTCGAGGTGAACGAGGCGTTCGCGCCCGTCGTCCTCGCCTGGGCGCAGGAGTCGGGCGCCGACCTCGAGAAGGTGAACGTCAATGGTGGGGCGATGGCGCTCGGGCACCCGCTCGGCGCGTCCGGTGCCCGGCTCATGACGACGCTCGTCCATGCGATGGAGCAGCGCGGTTCCCGCTACGGGCTCCAGACGATGTGCGAGGGCGGCGGCATGGCGAACGCCACGGTCCTCGAGCGCATCGGCTGACCTCGGAGGCAGGCGCCACGTGCTGAAGTGGGTCGGAGCGGCGGTCGTCCTGATCGCCGTCGCCGTGGTGTTCGGCCCGAAGTGGGTCCTCGCTCCCCTGATCGGGGTGGCGGTCTACGCCGTCGGCACCGCGATGCTCCGCAGCCTCGCCCGCGACGCGCGGAGCGGGAGCGGCTCGGGACAGCCGGCCAGACCGGCGACGGGGCGGACCCTGTACCGGTGCGAGCAGTGCGGCGCCGAGTACCTGCTCGTGGTCCGCGGCGACGAAGCCCCGCCGCGCCACTGCGGCGAGCGGATGCACGAGCGGGTCGAGGTCGCCCGCACCGACCTCTGAGCAGCGGTCCTGCGAGTACGGCAACCACCCGTTGCCGCTGGTCGCGCGAGGGGTTCAGAGCTCGCCGGTGTCGGAGAGCTTCGCCGCGCGCTCCTTCACCGTCTTCCAGTCGTTGCGCCCCCCCGGTCGGTCCGGGACGAGCCCGTCGGTCTTGGAGAACCCCCAGCCCTCGAGCTTCACGGCCACGCGCGACCACCTGCGGGCGAGGCGGCCGCCGCACTCCGGACAGGCGCCGGGGTCGTCAGCGTCGGCATGCGGCAGGATCCGGTCGAGTCCGGCGCCGCAGTCCTGGCAGCGGTACTCGTAGACCGGCATCGTCAGCACCTCCGCCGTCCGCGGCCTTCCCACAGATTGTGGAAAACATCCGTGGACAACCGGGGGTCTGGATCACACCGATGTCGTTTCTTGTCCACAGGGTGTGGACGGCGCTGGGGACGGAACGACACCGTTGTGACTCTGCGTCTCACGCCCATCACCGCCAGCGCATGAGGAAGCCGAAGCCGGCCGCCATGGCCGCGAACCCGACGAGCAGGATCCAGTTGCGGGCGGCCGAGATGTAGTTGCCGATGACGACCGCGACCCCGACCAGCAGCAGCGCGATCCCCGTCGCCGACACCCACGGGGGGCTCGGCTTCGGCTTGACAGGTGGTCCGGCAGCGTCCTGCGGACGGGGGCGGCGGTTGCCCTTCCGGCGGTGCTTGCTCTCCGGCACGGTCGATCCCGTCGTCGCACGCGTCTGCGGTCCGTAGGATGCTACCGGGCAGGGCGGAGGTCACCGGGTGGCGCGGTTCTTGCGGGGGGTCGGGTGGACCCTCGTGTCCGCAGGGTTCGTCGTAGTGCTCTACCTCGTCCATGCAGTCTTCCTCACCGACCTCCAGACCGACCGTGCCCAGGCGGCTCTGCGCGAGGATCTCGGGTTCGAGATCCCGGAGGTCCGCGCCGAACCGGCCGCCCCACCTGTCGACGGCACACCTGGCGGCGAGGACGCCACCGACGACGACCCGACCATGGCGGGTGGCGCCACGCGCCAGGCGGAGCGCGCCGAGCGGCGCGTCGGCGCGTCGACCGCGGTCGACGTCGGCAACGCCTTCGGCGCGATCTGGTTC